>JASHTC010000230.1 GCA_030040755.1 Thermoplasmata archaeon
AGACCCCGACGTACGCGCCCTCGGACCAGGAGCTCTACGTGAGCGACTGGAACAACACGGACGGGGCCGTCGGGCCGAACCCGACCCTGAAGAACAACGTGACAGCCTACTCGGCGACCAACACCATCGCCGCCAACATCAACGCCGGCTACCTGGCCGAACCCACCACCCCCGTCTACGACCCCGTGAACGAGTGCCTGTATGTCGCCGACATGGACACGGAGGCGGCCATCGCCTATCCGTACCAAAACGTATCGGTGATCAACACGACGACCAATACCCTGGTCACGCAGATCACCGTCGGGTACGCGCCCACGACCGGGGTGTACGACCCGGCGGATGGGTACATCTACATTCCCAACAGCGACTACGAGTACGGGAACAACCTGAGCATCATCGACCCGGAGACCAACACGGTGGAGACCACGGTCTCCGGTCTCGACGGACCGTACACCCCCGTGTACGACCCCACAAACCAGGAGGTGTACGTGCCGGAGGCCGGAATGGGGGAATACAACATCACCGTCCTCAAGGGGACCTCGGTGGTGGCCACCATCGCCCTGAGCCCGACGGACGCGGACGAGCTCTACTCGACCCCGGTGGTGGACCCGGTCAACGGGGACCTGTTCATGGAGCTCGCGGGGACCAATCAGATCGTCGTGATCTCCCCCTCCAACTCGGTGATCACGTACATCAGCACGCTTCCGAACTCCCCCGAAACCTGGTCCCCGACGTACGACCCCGCGGACGGCGAGGTCTACGCCCCGGGGTATGATTTTGAGAACTCGACCGGGGCGGTGTTCGCCATCAACGGGTCGACCGACAAGATCACCGCGGTGATCGACGTCGGCGCGTCTCCCCAGACCCCCACCTATGACCCGAACAACGACGACCTGTACGTCCCCAACGAGGGATCCCCCGGATCGGTGAGCGTGATCGATGGGGGCCCCGGGAGCCACACCGCGAAGCCCGCCACCTACACGGTAACCTTCACCGAATCCGGGCTGCCCTCGGGTGCCTGGTGGAAGCTCACCTTCAACGGCACGGCGCTCAACGAGACGGGCCCCTCCATCGTCTTCTCGGGGTTCTTGAACAACACCTACACCTATCTGCTGGACTCATGGTACGGGGAGGGAAACTGCACTTCCGGACTGACGAGCTTGACCGGCACGGTGACGGTCAATGGCAAGGATGTCACGATGAGCATGCCGTTCAGCTGCTCGTCCTCCACGCCTCCGCCCCCGTCCTCCAGTACGCATAGTTCGCCGTCCGGTTTCTTGGGCCTTCCCGGAGATGACGGCTACTACCTGATCGTGGCCGTGGTGGTCCTCGTGGCCGGAACGGGAACCGTGATGGCCCTCAAACTACGTCACCGGGGTCCCACGGCGGGTTCGACCTCCGCAGCGAGCCCTCCGCCACCGACATGGACCCCGCCTCCTCCACCGCCGTCGGGCGGGGGGGCGCCCCCTCCCCCGCCGCCGCCCCCGCCACCCTAGGCTCGGGCCCCGACGGACGCCCTGCCCCCTCCTCCCGGCGCGCGGGCTTGCGAGTACCGGTGTTCGACCCGGGTTCCCCCTACGGAGGCCCCGGCCCCCGGTCCCGCTCTCCCTCGGAGCTAGACCCTAAGTCGGGCGGTCGGCTCCGGTGTCGCCCGGTATGAGCGACGAAACCTACCGAATCCGCGAGTTTCGGTCCGGCGACTATCCCGCGGAGGCCCGGGTCTGGACCCGGGTCGATCCGGGGCGAGTCACCTCGGCAGAGGAGATCCAGCGCTTCGAGGAGAAGCTCTTCACGCCCCCGATGATCCTGTTCAAGGTCGTGGTCGAGCAGCGGGCGAGCGGGGAGGCGGCGGGGTTCGGCTACCTGCAGAGTGACCTCGAGAGCTTCGACCCGGCTACGTTCTGGGGGCTCGCCGCGGTGGACCCCGACCACCAGGGGAACGGGCTCGGGCGGTCCCTCATGAGGACCGTCCAGCTCGAAGCCGAACGGCGGAACGCGCGACGGCTCTGGGCGGCGGTGCGCCTCGACGATGACCGGGCGGTCCGCTTTCTGGAGCGGCAAGGATTCACCGAGCGGCGCCGCAGCTGGAGGTCTCGCCTCGACCTGTCGACAGCGGCCCGTTTGCCGGACCGTACCGAAGCGCTGGCCCGGGAGGGGATCTCCTTCACCACGCTCGCCGAGGAGGACCTCGACCGCCCGGAGGTACTCCGCGACCTGTACGACCTGACGAACGCAACCTCCGCCGACGAGCCTCGACTGGGCCCCTTCACGCCGATCTCCTTCGAGCAGTTTGTCGAGAGAGACCTCCACGGACCTACCTTTCTGGCCGATGCGTTCTTCCTGGCCCGGGCCGGCGGCCGATTCGTGGCCATGTCGTCCCTTCACCGAGCCGAGGGACAGCCCGAGGTGTTGGAACAGCGGTTTACCGGGACCCGGCGAGATTTTCGGGGCCGAGGGATCGCGACCGAGCTCAAACGGCGGACCGTCGAGTACGGACGGACTCGCGGGTATCGGAGTATCCGTACCGGAAACGACAGCCGGAACGACCCCATGCTGGCCATCAACCGGAAGCTCGGTTTCCGACCGGAAGTCCAACGGATCCACGCGGAGAAGTTACTGGGCTGAGCCCAACCGCGGAGGCGCCCTCGGGGTCGCCGTGGGAACGAGCCCCCCGGGGGTACGCCGGACTGATAATGCGCGGGAGGTTCTCGAGCCGTGTCCGGTTCGATGATCCACGCCGAGGGGCTGACGAAGCGGTTTGGCACCCTCACGGCGGTGGACCAGGTCTCGCTGGACCTGGAGGAGGGCGAGGTCTTCGGTTTCCTCGGACCCAATGGCGCGGGCAAGACCACCACGGTTCGCATGCTCACCAGCCTGATCTCGAAGACGAACGGGACGGCGTTGGTGGCCGGCTGCGAGATCGGGAGGGAGGCGGACGAGCTCAAACTGCGAGGGCGGATCGGGCTCCTTCCCGAGAACGTGGGGCTGTACGAGAACTCGAGCGCTTACCAGAATCTCGAGTACTTCGGGCAGCTCCAGGGACTGGACCCGGTGACCCTGCGGAGGAATGTCGAGCGGTTGCTGCGGACCATGGACCTCTGGGAGAAGCGGGATGCCCCCGTCGCGACGTTTTCCAAGGGGATGAAACAGAAGGTGGCGATCGCTCGTGCGCTGGTGCACGACCCCATCCTCATCTTCCTCGACGAACCGACCGCCAACCTCGACCCCGAGGCCGCCAAGATGGTCCGGGAGGTCCTCCTCGGGCTCAAGAAGGAAAAGCGGACGATCTTCCTCAACACGCATAACCTGGACGAGGCCCAACGCGTCTGCGACCGGGTCGGCATCCTCCGCACCCGACTCCTCACGGTCGGTGCGCCGCGGGAGCTTGAGGCCCGGATGTCGGGGAACCGTACGGTCGTCCGGCTCGACCGGGTCTCCGAGCAGGTCGTCCGCGCGGTGGAGGCCCGGGTCGGGTCGGGCCGCGTGGAGGTCTCCGGCGACCAGCTGCTGATCGACGTGGAGGACGCGGACCGGCAGAATCCGGCGATCGCCGAGACGATCGTCGCGGCCGGGGGGCGGATCCGGCAGCTGACCCAGCTCTCGACCTCCCTCGAGGAGGTCTATCTGAAGCTCATCCACGAGGAGGCACTGCCCGCATGAGGTTCTCGCAAGCCTGGCTGATCGCGCGGCATGACATTCGGCTCATCCGCTCGAGGAAGGGCATCTTCTACGCGCTCGTCGCGATGCCCCTGGGGATCTCCCTCGGCTTCTCGGCGCTGATCGCCTACATCGCGTCCAGCGGGGGGCCCACCGCGGCGTCCGCCCTCCCTCCGTACATCGATGCCTTCAGCTTCTGGTTCGTGATCGGGGCCGCGTCGCTCCCCACGTCCATCGCGGCGTACGGGATCGTCGGGGAGAAGGTCGAGAAGAGTCTCGAACCGCTCCTCTCGACCCCGACCACCGACGGGGAGATCCTTCTGGGGAAGGCGCTCGCCGCGTTCGTCCCGACGATGGCCGCGGTCTGGGCCGGGTCCGTCCTCTATATGGGGCTCGCGGACTGGGCCGTTTGGGGTACGTTCGGATACCTCTACTTCCCGAACCTGGACATCGCCGTGCTGCTGCTCGTCCTGGCTCCGTTGGCTTGCCTGTACTCGGTCGAGGTCTCCATCATCGTCTCCGCCCGGGTGACGGACGTCCGGAGCGCGCAGCAGTATGCCGGCGTCATCTTCCTCCCGCTCATCCTCCTCTATGTCGCGGGCGAGCTCGGTAAGCCCGAGCTCAACGACACGAACCTGCTGATCATCGGTGGGGTGTTTGCGCTGATCGTCCTTGCCCTCTTCTCGACCGCCACCCGGACCTTCCATCGCGAGGAGATCCTCACGCGCTGGAAGTGACGACCGGGGGCGTCGCGCGAGCCCTCGGCATCCCGGGGCCGACGGAGGGGGGCGCCCGGCGAGGGCTCACTTCACGACGCGGCCGCCGGCAGCCAGTAGACCCACTCTTCCGTCTCCGCGTGGCGGGCGTGCGCGAAGGCTTTGTCCTCCCCGCAGACCTGAAACCCGCACTTCTCGAGCACCCGGATCGAGCCTCGGTTATCCTTGGCCACGCGGGCATAGAGCGGGCGCGTCGGCGTCTCGAGGAGAAACAGCCCCAGCGCCCGTGTGGCGACCCCTCTTCCCCAGAACTCCCGGCCCAGCCAGTACGCCACCGAAGGCTGGCCGAACATCTGGAATTGCACGACGTACCCCGCCACCTCGCCGTCGACCACGACGGTCCGGAGCACGAGGTCCTCGTTCTCGAGCATCCTCTGCCATCGGGCCAGGAAGGTCGGTTCGTCGCGCGGGTCTTCGACGGTGAAGGCGGCCATCCGGTCGGCCACGGGGTCCGATTGGTGCTGGAAGAACACCGAGAGGTCGGTCTCCCGAACCCTTCGCAGGGTCACGCGGCCCATCGAGGACCCCCGGCGGGGCCCCCCGCGGCGCACCCTCCGGTGCGGGTCCCATCCGATCGGTGACCTCCCATCGGCCCCGCCGGTGGGAGGTCACGCGGAGTACGCCGAGGCATGTTAGCCGGCCCGACGCAGCGCAGCGACCTGGCTCGGGGTCCCCGTGAACCGAGTGCGCCGGTCCACGAAACACAGGGGGTTGCCCGAAGGGTCTTTGGCGTAGAACGACCGCTCGCCCCACGGTCGCACGACGATCGCGCCCAAGGGTTGCGAGCGGTCCCCGTGCACTCGGCCGGTGGACAGGCAACCCAAGCGACGCGCCCGGCGGTAGACCCCCTCGAGGTCGTCGGTGGCGAGATAGACCGCTTCGGTAGGGGTCCAACGGTCGCCCGCTCGTTCCGCGGAGTAGTCGAGGAGCCCGAGGATGACGGGACCGCAATCGAAGTAGACGCGCCCTCCACCGACCGGCCGTCCCCGGGTGGCCAGGAGGGATTCGTAGAACCGTCGGGACCGCTGCAGGTCTCTCGCGTGGAGAAGCACCCGGAAGATTCGGGGGGTTCCGCCCTTCGTCATCGAGGCCCGGTCCCGGAGCGAGGGTGGTCCGATAACGTGTTCGAGCCGGCTCGGTCCGGGCAGGTGCAGGCGCTCGACACCCTCCATGGAATGGAGGTCCCCCGCCGTCCGCCCTCGGCGGCCTCCGCCCTCGAGGAACCGCGCGCCGGGCTCATCCCATCGTCGGTCCAGAGAGCCCGGGAAGTCGGCCCGCCGCGCGGTCCAAAGTACGCCTCCTCCCGTGTCCGAGTCTCCGGTGGGTACGGTGGCTCCTTCCGCCCACCGGGATCGGCGGCTCACCGACCCGGCGCGCCGAGCCTCCCGGAGCCGGCGGCCCCGGGCGCGGTCAGGCGGACTCGCGTTCGGGGGCGGTCTCAAGGAGGTTGAAGGCTCCGGCTCCGAAGCCCAAGAAGACCACCGGTACGAGGAGCAGCGCGATGACCGCGACGGGAGGCGTCACGGCCGAGGGGTATCCCGAGAGCGGCCCGGTCGATAGCTCGCCCGACAGGAGGCTTCGAAGGTAGAACGACAGGGTCAAGAGAGGAAACTCGCCGGGAAGCAGTCGCAGGAGCTCCTCCCACAGGAAGCCGTAGACCAATCCGATGACCAGCGCGTCCCGGCTCACCAGTCCGAGGAACAGGAAGAACGCCGCGTAGGCGAGCACGGCGAGGAACGCGGCGAGGACCAGGACAGCGGGCACGACGATCGCGTACGGGCTCGCACCGCCCAGGACCGCGATCCCGAGGGGCGCGAGCGTCGCCGGGACGACCAGGACGAGGGAGGCGCCCACCGCGCCGAGATACTTTCCGAGGACGATCGTGGTTCGGGAGACCGAGCGGTCCGAGAGGTAAACGAGGGTCTCCCCGTCGATCTCGTTGCGAAATTGGGCGACGGAGATTACGAGGACGATCAGCATGACCACGACCGGGAGGGTCAGCAGCGCGAAGAGCCCCTCCGTGCCGTCCGCGAGCGTGCTCGCCCCGGGGTGGGCGGAGACCAGGGCGAGGACGATCAAGCTCGGGACCGCGGCGAACGCGCCGAGGCCGACCGTCCGAAGCCCCCGAAGGCTCCCTCGGAACGACCACCCGGCCACGACCCCGAGGCGCCCGAGCTCCCCCGTCACGGGTGACCCTCGGAGAGGTAGCGGAACACGGCGTCCAGGTTGTCGTCCGCGCTATGGACGCCGCGGACATCTAATCCCTCGGACACGACCAGCCCGGGAAGCTGCCGGTAGAACTCCTCGGGCGAACGGGACTGGACCCGCACCCGGTCCGGCCCGGGAAACTCGATCGCCACAACGTGGTCCCAACTCCCGAGAAACCGGGCGAGCCCGCGGGGGTCCGGGGTCTCCAGGTCGATCACGTGCGGATGGGTGTCGATGAGGTCTCGGATCCGGTGGAGGTCTCCCTGCGCGAGCGCACGACCGTTGGCGATCATCACGATCTGGTCGGTGAGGCGCTCCACCTCGTAGAGGACGTGCGAGCTGACGATGAGGTGACGGCCGCGGGCCTGCAGTTGGCGCAGGAGCGCGCTGAGCGCGGCCCGCCCTACGGGGTCGACGCCGTTCAACGGCTCGTCGAGGAGCAGGAGCTCCGGGTCGTGGGCCACGCACTGGGCGAGCTTGATGCGCTGCCGCATCCCCTTGCTGTAGGCGGCGACGCGCCGGTGGCGCGCCTCGGTCAGGCCGACCTCTTCGATCGCCCGGGCCGCGCGCGCCCGGGCCTCCGAACGAGAGAACCCGTCCACCCGCAGCAGGGTCTCCACGAAGTCCTCCCCGGTCATCCAGTCAAACAGCGCATAATGCTCGGGGCAGTACCCGACCCGACGGCGAAAGTCTCCTTCTCCCCACGCGTCATACCCGAGGAGGGTGAGGCTTCCCGCATCCACCCGGAGCTGGCCCGCGAGCAGCCGGAAGAGCGTCGACTTTCCCGCCCCGTTCGGCCCGACCAGACCGGTGATCCCGGGGGCGAACGCCGCCGTGAAGCCGTTGAGCCCGAGGACCTCGCCGTACCGTTTCGTCACGTCCTGGGCGTCGACCACGCCCGTCATTCCGTGACCACCTCGATCCTCGAGAGACGCCAGGCCGCGAACGCGGTGAGAAGGACTCCCGACCCGGCGAGGAGGGCCGCCGAGGCGCCCGGGTCGGTGGGCGGCGTACCGGAGACCCCGAACGCGGCGTGGGCCACGCTCAGCACGTCGGTGACGGGGCTAGCGTACGGTACGTACGCGCTTCCGGTGATCCCGACGACGACCGCGACACCGATGTAGAGGGACAGCACCACCCCGAAGATCGCCGCTCCGGCGTACAAGCTGCGCGTCGTGAGCGAAGAGAGGGCGAGCGCCAGGCCGGCGAAGAACACGGTGGTCAGGAGTCCGGTCGCGATGAACGCTGCCAGGGCCGACAGCGCGACCTCGGCCGACGGGAGCGCCAGCGTGGCGGTGATCAGAACGCCGACCACCCCGGGAAGAATCGCCGCGATGGCGATCCAACTCGCGCACGCGGCGGCCTTCCCCCCGAGGTAGTCGACGAGCTGGATCGGGCGGGTAGCGTATAGGGTGATGGCTCGACTCCCGACGTCCTCGGCGATGCTTCCGGCTCCGGCCGTCGCCGCGACGATCAGGGTGAGGAGCGGCCAGGCGGGAGAGGTGTACGGGCCGTAATACGTCGCCGCGGTGACCGCACCGATGAACGACGTGAACTCCACGTCGAACGTTACCGTGAGGATCACGGCGGTGAAGCTGATCCCGACCGCGAGCAGAGTGCCCCAGCGGGCGCGCCGGACGAACTCCCGTCGAACGATCGCCCAGGTGCGCGCCAGGCGACTCGTCCGCACGAACGGGGCCGAGTGGTAGCGGGGCAGACTGATGGTCATCGGGGGGGAGCGGCCGGGACCGCGTTCACCCGGGATAGGAAGAGGTCCTCGATCGTCCTCACCGAGCGACCAAGATACCGGATCTGAGTGCCGGTCTCGGCGGCCGCTTGAAAGACCGGACGCGCGTCGCGGGCGACCAGGGTAACGTGAATGTCCCGGTCGTGGAGCGTGGGCGCGAGTCCCTGGGCGGCGAGAGCGGCCACGAGCGGAGCGGGGTCCCCCTTGACCCGGACCACGTTGTCCTCCTCATGTCCGCCCAGGAGCCGCTCGACCGGGCCCTCGGCCAGCTGACGGCCGGCATTGAGCAGCAGGACCTGGTCGACCAGCCCCTCCACGTCCGGAAGGAGGTGCGTGGATAGGACGAAGCTCGTCTTGCCGAGACGAGCCAAGGAGCGGATCAGGTCCAGCATCTCCTGCCGGCCGCGGGGGTCGAGCCCGGACGTCGGCTCATCGAGGAAGCACAGGGAGGGGTCGTGGACGATCGCCTGCGCCAGTTTGATCCGTTGGCGCATCCCGACGGAGTACTCCTGGATCTTCCGATACCGCTGTTCCTGAAGTCCCACGAACTCGAGGACTTCGTGGGCGCGGCTCATCGCCACCTCCTTCGGGAGGCCGCTCACCTGGGCCATCAGCGCGACCAACCCCACCCCGGACAGGTCGGGCATCAGGCAGTCGTGCTCGGGCATGTACCCCACGCGCTCCCGGACGACCAACGCCTCCTGCCGCACATCGTGTCCCAGCACGGAGAGCGTTCCGGAGTCGGGGGTCAGCAAGCCCATCAGCAGGCGGATGAGCGTCGTCTTCCCGGACCCGTTCGGACCGACGAGGCCCACGGTGCCCGGCGTGAACTGGACGGTCAGATTCGACAGCGCTTCGACGGGACCGAAGTGCTTGGACACCCCGTCGACCCGGAGGAGCTCGCCGGCCACGGCGGGTAGACCCGTGGGGACTATTTGTCCCCGAAGGCCGGGGGCGGGCCGGTCGGGCGCCGTTCCGGCGGAGCTGCGTGGGCGATTCCCCTCGGGCGGTCATCGGCCACGGAGGCGTTCCTATCTCCAGGGGAGCGCGAACTCGAGCATCATGCCTGTCCCGTCCTCGCCGGCAAAGAGGTCCCCGGTCGCGGGGTCGATGGCGATCGGACCCGGGAGGGTTCCGGTGTCGAGGCGACCGCCTAGTCGGCAATCTCTCGTTCGAAGAAGAGCGCATTCGCCGCCGGATGAGGCCAGAAGGCGGCACCGGGGCGAAATCCCAGCTCCTGATAGAATTCGATCGCCGCTCGCATGGACGGGAGCGTGTCGACCCTCAGTTTCCGGTACCCGAGCGCACGAGCCCGGCCGATGATCGTGCGAACGAAGGGATGGCCGAACCCCTTCCCGCGATAATCCGCTCGCACGTAGATCCGTTTGACCTCTCCGACCCCCGGTTCGAGCTCCCGGAGCGCTCCGCAGGCGACGAGACGATCGCCCTCGAGCCAGAGCATGACCTCCCCATGGGGCGGTCCATAAGCGCCCGGCAAATCGGCGATCAGCCGGTCGACCAATGCGAGGCCCGACCGTACCCTCGGTTCGGCCTGCGGGGCCGGATCGCGGTGGTCCGCGAGCCATTGGCGATAATCATGGAATAACCCGCGGACCGTGTCGAGGTCCCCCGGCCAGTTGGCCGGCCGGCAACGGGCTCGCGGAAGGTCGTCCGGCTCGTGCCGCTTCGGTGCGGCCATGAAGCACCCAGCTATCCCAGGGAAGAGGTGGGATATCCGTTGCACCACGACCCGACTCCGGTGCGGGAACTCTTCCCGTCGTCTTTCCGCCGACCCCGAGCGGGTCCCCATCGCTCGGCGGGTTCCTGGGCCGCCGCAAAAGGCCGGTGCGTGTCCTCCGTGCGAACGACTGAACCTGGCTTCGACATCGCTGCCGGTGCGGGTCCTCGGACCCAATGGGCGGCGGTGGGGCGAAAGCCAATGGGTGGGGCCTGCGTCCCGCACCCGTGGGGGGGGCCTTCCCGCGCCGGACATCGCGATCGGGATCCTCCGGACCGCGGCCTGCCGCCTCGCGGCGTTAGGTCCCCGAACCCCGAGCCCAGGGAGGGGATGAGACCGGTCGAGGGGGCGGCCCCGACGGTGGATACGACGGCGACTACGAAGGGGGGCGAGGACGGCGCGGCCGCTCAGGAGGGCGGGCGAGCGTTCGCGCCAAGCGTCGGTTCGGAGTGGCTCGGGACCGGTCGGGCGAACCTACAGAAGAAGCTGTCCGAGTTCCAGCTCGGAGGCTGACGGTCGTTTGCGACTTTCACCATCAGCCGGCCTAAGAGATCGGTGAACTGCCCGGCGCACACAAGGTCCACCGGCTGGTAGATGTCGTCGGCGGGAGCATGATACCTATCCCGAAACCAGGCCTTGGAGACCTCTTCCTCCGGGGATCCCTTCTGGTAGCCGACGGAGAGCATCAGGGACGGGGCGCCGATCTTCACGAAGTTGTACTGGTCGCTCCGAATGAAGAGGACCCGTTCGGGCTCGTGCTCCGGCTGGACCTCGACCCCGACTTCGGCAGCAAGGGTACGAATCTCCGTCCCGAGGGACGACTCGCCCAGACCCTGGATCTCGAGATATTTGAGGGGATAGAGCGGGAGGAACATGTCCATGTTGAGGTCGGCGACGATCGCCCCGGAGACGCTGGGATGCCGGGCGAAGTGCTCTGAGCCGAGCAGTCCCTTTTCCTCCGCGGTGACCGCCAAGAACACCAAGGATCGCTTCGGAGGGGTACCGGCTTCGCTCAGCCCACGGGCGATCTCGATCAAGGTAGCAACTCCGGAGGCATTGTCCATCGCCCCATGATAGGTCGGGTCGCCGTGGATGGGCTCGCCCACACCGAGATGGTCGAGGTGCGCGCTCCCGACCACGTACTCGTTGCGCAGGGCGGGGTCGCTCCCGCGCAGCAGCCCGACCACGTTCGAGCATCGGGTGGTGGAGCGGTCGACCTTGACCCGGGCACGCAGTCGTACCCCCAGCGGAAAGCGGGGGAGCGGCCCATGACCCCCGAGCCCCTGCAAGATCTCGGACGCCGAGTGGCCGCTCCCGCGAAGGAGAAGGTCGAGCCGCTCGGCGTTGAAGTACAGCGACAGGGGAAGGGGGCGGGGCTCGTCCGGGCCGGACTCGCTCAGTTCCATCCGGGGGAACGTGAGCCCGGATGCGAGGCGAGACCATGGGATGTCCGGGACGTTGGGGTTGAGCATCATCACGCTCCCGACCGCCCCGGCCTTCCTCAGGGCCCGCAGGCGTTCCTCGACCGACTGGTGATGGGCCTTGAGCGGGCCCGGTAGTTCCGCGGGCCCTCCACGGAAGTAGACCGCAATCTTCCCCTGCAGGTCCATGCCCGCCAGGTCGCTGTAGTGGTACTCGGGGATGTCCAGCCCGTAGCCGACGAAGACCACCTCCGCTTCCAGGTCAGGGACCGTCCCGGAGGTGACGGCGATCTGGGCATCCTCCCGAAGGTTGAGCGGTTCGATCGCCCCCGCGCGGAGGAGGCTCAACGAGCTCCCTGCCTCGTCCAGCTGCGAGACGTTGAACTCGACCGACTGGAGATACCCGTCCGCACCGGCGGGCTCGAGCCCCGCGGACTGGAACTGCTGGGCCACGTACTCCGCCGCCCGTCGGTACGCAGCGCTGCCGGTGGCCCGCCCTTGCATCGAGTCGGCAGCGAGGACCTGCACGTGGGACCACCAGCTCCGGCCCCGGGCCTCCCAATCCGGCCCGCTCAGCGAGAACTCCCTCCTGAGCCGGTCGACACGGGACCGGGTAATTTCTCTGATATCTTATCTCCGATGGTCATCGCCCGCAGGGGCCCGGCCGCAGGGGAGTCGCTGCGTTGGGCCTCGAGGACGGGGACCGAGGACCCCCCGGAGCCGCTGGGGGCGCTGCACTGAATGGGGGGACCGAACCCCCAGCGGGGGAGACGAGTCACCGCCGCCTCAGCGCGTCGTCGGGGGTCCCGGAGCCCCGACCTCTCCGCTCACTTATAGGTGGAAAGATGGGTCTTACCCTCGTCGTCGACGATGGTGATGCACTCGCCCTCGCACTCGAAGAGGCACGCCTCACAAACGATGCAATCTGGTCCGTGCACCACGAGCGACTTTTCGCCTCGGAACTGGAACTTGGCTCCGACCGCTGGGTCGTCCACGACGTTCGGGAACTGATCCCGGGGCTTCAACTCAAAGACGTTCACGGGGCAGACGTCACGGCAGTGGGCGCATCCGGTGCATTTTTCCAACTCGACGACCACTTCGACCACGTACGTCCACCGGTGTGGGGCGAAGCCAAGGTTCGATTTACCTCCTCCGGTCGTTGGGGAGGCACAATCGAGCCGGCCCGGCGGTCGGCCGTTCTCTGGTGCCGTCCACCCCTCCGTGAGCCGGCCTGTCGGTGGCTGCCGGAGCTCGCCTCATCCTTCGGACGGTCTCTCGCTAGGCCGGCGCGATGGTTGGGTCTTCCGAACGCCAATTCCGGGAGGTTTGGAGGCACCCTCATAGGGCGCCGAGGACGTCCGGTCGGCGTGCTCGCGAGCCCGTCTGCCCCGCTGGAATCGGGGAGGAGAGGCGGGAGCCCCCGGGGCCGGCCTCGACGGCGTCGGCCTTCGCCTCCCGACGGGGCGGATGCCGGTTCCCTGATCGAACAGCTGTCGGACCCAGACAGCCGACGGGGGGCGAACGCCGCGATCCAGCTGGGGCACCTGCGCGTGGCTCGGGCGCGCGTCCCCCTCGAACGGGCGCTCGATAGCGAGGAGGTCCGACTCCGACTCGGGGCGACTTCCGCCCTCGGATTGATCCGGGACCGGAGGAGTCGGCCGGCCCTGGAGAACCGCCTGGCCGACCCCGACTGGCATGTGCGCGCGCAAGCCGCTTTCGCATTGTCCCGACTGCCCGACCGACGTTCGACCCTACGCCTCATCGACACCCTCTCCCGGGACGGAAGTGCCCTCGTACGTAACTCGTGCGCGATCGCCCTCGGGAGGATTGGCGACCGACGGGCGGTCCCGGCGCTGGAACGAGCCCTCGACGACGAGTCGGACCGGGTACGGCGAGAGGCGGTCATCGCCTTAGAGCGCTCGTCCGACCCCGAAGCGGCCCGGAAGGTCCGACGGTTTCTGCGGGACCCCGCCCGACGAGTTCGGATCGCGGCCACGGTCGTGCTCGGCCTTCGCCGGGACCGAGGGTCCGTACGGGAGCTGCTCGAGTACTCCGAACGAGCCGGCATCTGGGAAAAGCCGGCGTTGCTGGTGGCCCTCGGCCGGATCGGGAGCCTGGATTGCGGGAGCACCCTCGCCCGATACGCGGACGACCCCGCGCGCTGGGTCCGGGTGTGCGCGCTCCACGGTCTCGCGGAAATGGGCGCCCCGGAAGCACGGGAGGTCGCGCGGGCCAAGCTCCACGACCCGGCGTGGGCCGTCCGGGGCGCGGCCGCCCTCGCCCTCGGCAAGGTAGGCACCCCCGCCGACCGAGAGGAGGTAGCCCGAGGACTGGCCGACCCCAGCGCGTGGGTCCGGCGAGCGGCGATCTACGCGCTGGGCCAGTTGAACGCCAGGCGTCATGCTCCCGCCATCCGTCGAGCTCTCGGTGACGCAGATCCGGAAGTGCAGCTGGCCGCGATCTGGGCCGTGGGGCACCTCGAGCATCGGCCCGCCGTCCCGCAGCTGACCCGGTGGCTCGAGACCACGCCCAGCCGGGGGGCTGCCTCCCGGACCACCCTCGCGGAGGGCGACGGGGCGGTCCGCCTGGTGTCCGACGCGGGCGAGCGGCGGTATGACGCCCTGGTACAGGCCCTCGGCTCGATCGGGGCGGGCACGGGGGATCCGGCCGCGCGGGCCGCGCTGCGGGCGGCCTATGCGCGGGTTCCCCGATCGGATATGGGCCGGCGGGTCCGACTTCCCAGCCCACTCGGTCCGGGGGACGACCCCCGCAGCCTGCGCACCTTATTTGTCGCGGGGCTTAGGGGAAGCCAGGACGGGGCACGGCGATGAAAACTCCCGAGAGCACCTCCGAGGCGGAGGGTTACCGAAGGATTGCGACGCAATTGACCGAGCAGCTGGAGCTCGACCTGCCCCCCGTTCAGGTCTCGTATCTCAACGACCGACCCGCCGGGGTGGCGGAGCATCCGGGCGGGGTCCCCTCGGTCTGCACCTTTTTCGCCTACGGCACCCGGTCCCCGTTCTTCGCCGGTCTCCCGAAGCACGAGGACTGCGAGATCGGGGCCTTCGTGCTCGGAATCCCTCCCCAGGGACCCGCGGGCGAGCGCCTCATGTCCACGATCGGGGACATGCAGAAGGTGGGGTACTTGAATCCGGGCGAGGAGGCGCACGTACCCCACAACGCGACCGCGCCGAAGTACGTCGCCTACGGGCCGCTCGGCAGCCTACCGTTCGCGCCGACCGGAGTGCTCCTGTTCGCCAATCCCCGGGGCGCCATGCTCGCGACCGAGGCGGCCGGGTTGGGTCCCGACACCTGGGCGATGCCCGTGAACGGACGGCCGATGTGTGCGATCATGCCCATTCTCAACCAGGGAGCCCCGACCGCCATGTCGCTG
>JASHTC010000231.1 GCA_030040755.1 Thermoplasmata archaeon
GCGCTCTCGCGCTCCCCGCGCGGACCCGGGACCGCTCGCGGGCGGGTCCGGGGGCACGGCCGCCTCGAGGTCAGTGGGTGGCATGAACCCTCGGACCGACGGTGATCGACGGTCGGTGGGCGTGGCGGAGCATCCGGACGACCTCCTCGTCGCTCACCTGGGCGAAGTCGTCGTACCACTGCCCGACCGCCACGAACGGCTCGGGCACGAGCAGGGCCACCACGTCGTCGGCGTGCTGGGAGATCGTCCACATCGCGTTCGGGGGACAGACGCCGAGCGCGACGATCACCTTCGCCACGAGAGCGGAGCGCAGCGCTTGGATCGCCGCGAGCATGGTCCCGCCGGTGGCGACCCCGTCGTCGACGACGAGCACGACCCGGTCCTTGAGGGGGGTTCGGGGCCGGCCGCTGCGGTAGAGGCGGCACCGCCGCTCGAGTTCCCGGGACTCCTCGGCGACCGTCGGTCGGAGATAGGCGACCGTCGTGCCCGCTTCTCGCACCCGGGCCACGTCGAGGTACTGGTGCCCTCCTTCGACGACCGCCCCGAGCCCGTACTCCGGGTTGTCGGGCGCGCCCACCTTGCGGACGATGAGCACGTCCATCGGGGCGTGCAACCGTTCCGCGATCTCGTAGGCAATGGGGACCCCTCCGCGCGGCAACGCGAGGACGAGCGGCTTCTCCGCCTGGTACTTGATCAGTCGTTCGGCTAGCCTGCGCCCGGCCTCCCGACGATTCGGGAGGCGCGGGATCGCCCACGCCCCGGACACCATGGCCCTACGCCCATCCCGAAGGTACCTGGAGGGGTAAGTCTCACCGTCAACTCCAGTTCACGCAGGGACCCTGTGCCGGCTGGGCCGCCCGGGACGTCGGTGCCCCCCGACCGTTCCACTCCCTCAGCCCGACGCATATACCCCTCGACGGCCTCGGCAAGGCGGCCATGACCAGTAGCGCGAGCGCACCCCCCTTCCCCGGGGTCGACCCATCCCCGGGCCTCTCGTGGAGCATCCCGGGACTGCGGGAGGACCCGACCATGTGCCTGCGGTGCCGCTCGGCCCAGCTCCTGTGCGGCAAGCCGGTCTGCCCGCTGCTACTTCGGTACCACGCCTTCGAGCGGACCCTCCCCATGGTCCAGGGCACCGACCTCGCGGGGTCTTCTCCGCCGGCGGTCTTCGTCGGTCGGTTCGGCTACCCGAAGGTCTCCTTCGGGCCCCTCCTCAGCCCGGAGCACGGTTCCACCGAGATGCTCGACACCCCCGAAGAGTGGGTAGGGCGGTCGGTGGCGGAGGTCGTCGGCTTCCGGACCGGGCTCGTGCGGGGGACGAGCCCGATCCGGGTGACGGACGCGGAGAAGCCGATCCCCCTCCTCGAGGAGCTCCAGCTCCTCGGCCTCTCGGCCGAATCGGTCGAGAGCGAGACCCATTTCCGTCGTCCGCCCCGGGGGCACATCGCGCTCTCCGACACCGCCCCGCCGTTCGGCCCTTCGGCCCCGATCGAGCGGCTCCGACTGGACGTCCGGAGGCTCGACCCGCACCTCGACCGCCTCTCCTCCGACACCGCGGCGAACGCCCGGACCGCGGTCACGGAGCTGTACCAGCGAGGGGTCCGCGTGAGCCGGATCCAGCGGGCGTTCAGCGTGGGCACGCTGGGCCGCCGGGGCCGGCGCAAGCTCGTGCCGACCCGCTGGAGCATCACCGCGGTCGACGACGTCCTCTCCAAGCAGAACCTCGAGGCCGTTCGCGACCTGCCCGAGCTCGGCGAGATCCGGGTCCACCGGTTGACCGCCCTCGACAATCGCTGGGTGATCGCCTTCCTCCCCGGGATCTGGCGGTACGAGTCGATCGAGACCTGGTACCCCGAGACCCTGTGGAACCCGAGCACCACCGAGGTCGTGATGATGGGCGACCACGAGGGGCACCAGGGGAGGACGACCTACGCATCGATCGGCGGGTGCTACTACGCGGCTCGCCTCGCGGCGTCGGAGGCCCTTCTCCGCCTGGGCCGGCAAGCCGGGGTCGTCGTGCTCCGGGAGGTCCACCCGGGGGAGATCCTTCCCCTCGGGGTCTGGAACGTGCGGGAGCACGTCCGGGCCGCGCTGCAGGAGCCGGCTCAGCGCCCCGCTTCGATGGAGAAGCTCTTGGGGGTACTCCGCGCGACGTTCGCCATCCCGCTCGACCGGTGGCTCCGCCAGAGCGCGGTCCTCCACGAGACCCGGACGCAACGGCGCCTGGACGAATGGGTCGGTCGCGCCAGCTAGTGCGAAAACGACGTCCCGCACTTGCCGCAGAAGACGTCGGTCGGGGTGCGGGGAGCTCCGCACGACGGGCACACCGCCGGAGCGAGCGGTCGACCGCATCCCCGACAGAACGCGTCGGTGGAGGGGGTCGGATGTCCACAGGCGGGGCACCGGGCGGCCCCGGCGGCGACCTCCGCGGCGCCGTCGGCATCCGCCCCGGCCGCCATCGCCGAGGCGTTCCCCGCCCCGGGCGTCGGCGGAAGGGACTCGATGTGGCCCCCCAGCGCGCGACGGCCGCGCAGGGCGAGGCGAAACGATTCGGAGTAGTCCCCGCGGTCGAACGCCGCCTGGGACTGGTCCCGGAGCGAGAGGGCCTCGAGGGTCGGCCCGGCCTTCGCGGGGGCCGCGGCGACCTCCTGGTCGAGCAGGCCCAGGAGGAAGTGGGACTCGGCCCGGTTCTTGGGCAGCGGGGCCGGCGCGGGCGCGGCGCCCGTGCCCGGGGCGGAGGCGGTCGGAGCGGTGGGGGGGGAGGTGGTCCCGCCCGGCGCCGGCCGACGGCTCGGCCCCGGCGGGGTCGGCAGGGAGGACCGTCCGACCCTCCCGCGCGAGTTCACGAGCGACTCGTGCGCGGACTGGGCGAGCTCGTACGACCGCGGGTAGTCGTGGAGGTCGAACGCGGCCTGGGACTGGGCGATCAGCGCCTGGCTCGGGGAGATGTCGGTCCCCGTACGGGCGAGAATTTCGGCTTCCCGACGCGCCATCGCGAGCCGGTTGAACGCGCGGTCCTGGACCAGCTCGGGGCGTCCCTTGAGCTCGGTCGCCAGCTGGTCGCGCCGGGCGCGCAGGCGCTGCGCAAGGTAGAGGAAGATGCCGATGACGAAGATGACCAGGACGACGATGACGACGAGCAACGTCAGCTGCGTACCGCTGAGCCCGAACGCCATCCGAGATTCCCCGCTCCCCCGGGGGCTCCCCTCGAGGAAGATACTGCGTGGGCCCCCTATTTAGAGGAAAGGCCCCGCGGGCGCGCGCCGAGCCCCCCGACGGGCCTCCCGCCGGGGGGCCCCGGGGTCCTAGAAGACCGTCAGCTTCCCGGTGAGCAGGAGCTTGGGGACGGAGTCGACCTGCTCGAACCAGGTGTTCGCGACCGCCTCCGCGGTCGGCCGGACCTGGGCGAGCTTGACGCCCTCCGCGGGGAGGATCTGCAGGCTGGCGACCTGGGGCTGGTCGACGGGCTTGCCGATCTGGGAGAGGATCCGCACGTGGACCTCCTTGACGTTCCCGCCGGTCTCCTTGACGATGTCGCCGGCGATCAGGTTCCCGAGCAGGTTGTAGATCTTGCCGACGTGGTTGATCGGGTTCTTGCCGGCGGAGGCCTCGAGGCTCATCGGCCGGCAGGGGGTGATGAGGCCGTTGGCGCGGTTCCCGCGGCCGACCGAGCCGTCGTCCCCGGCTTCCATCGAGCAGCCGGTAACGGTGAGGTAGTACCGTCCGAGCTCGGGGTCGTCGGCGGTGTTGACGTTGATCTCGACCTCGCGGTGGGTCAGCTTGGCGGCCTGGTCGGCGAGCTTCTGCCGGATGTCGTCGCAGACGCTCTGGTAGGCGTCTCCGTCGGCGACCGCACGGTCGACCAGCGCGGCGGCGACGGTCAGGCGGACCTTCTCGCCGTCCCGGTACCCCATGACCTTGACGTCCTCGCCGAGGGCGGGCATCTTCTTCTTCAGCTTGAGCGTGAGGAACCGCTCGCTCTCGAGCACGAGCCGCTCCGTATCGGAGAGCGGCGCGAACCCGACCCCGAACGAGGTGTCGTTGGAGAGGACCTCCTTCTGCTCGAAGACCCCGCGCAGGTCGACCGAGCCGGAGCCGATCTTGGAGTCGAATTCGACGTCGTGGTCGATGTCGATGTGGGAGCAGACGGAGGCGACGTACTTCTTGGCGGCCTCCGTCGCGGTCTCGTGGATCGGCAGCCTCTCCTTGTTCACCTCGGTGGTGGCCCGGCCGACCAGCAGCATGTAGATCGGCTTCGTGACCATCCCGCCTCCGAACTTCGGCTCGGAAGCGCCCCCGACGACCTGGGTCTCGTCCGTGTTGTGGTGGAGGATCCGGCCGAACTCGTCGAGGTACAGCCGGCAGAGCGCCCGGCTGACGGACTCGGAGACGCCGTCCGCGATGGAGTCGGGGTGCCCGAGCCCCTTCCGCTCCACCAGTTCGACGGCTTGGTCCTCGATGTGAACGGTGCGCAGCGGCTCCACGTGGACATTTCGGGGCATCGGCTCCTCGGGGTCGGCCGAGACGGGGGTGGGTTTAACCCTTGCGAAAGGGACCGGATGCAAGCCGGATTCGCCCGGTGAAAGCGAGGGCTGCCGGCTCCCCTCGAGGCCCCCGGACAGCCCTATAGGTGGTCGGGGACGTGACCGGGCCGGTGGAGATCCTCGGGTGCCTCCTCCCGGAGGACCGATTATACGACCTGGAGCACGATGTCTGGTGGTCTCCGGAGGGGGAGGCGGCCCGGTTGGGGGTCCTGGGCACCCTGGCGGCGTTCGCCGGCCCCTTCCTTTCGGCCTCCTTCCGCCCGGTGGAAGGGGCGGTCCCCCGGGGCCGGAGCGTCGCGACCCTGGAGAGCACCCGGTACACCGGGGCCGTCCGCCTGCCGGTCGAGGCGGTCGTCCTCGACCGGAACGGGGCGCTTCCGGGACGACCCCGTCTCCTGAACGAGGCGCCCTACGGCGCGGGGTGGGTCGTACGGGTCCGGCCGACCCGGCCGGAGGAGGTCGGCCGGTACCTCGAAACGGCCGCCCAAATCGCCGGCCGCCTCGAGGACCGGATCCGGACGCAGC
>JASHTC010000017.1 GCA_030040755.1 Thermoplasmata archaeon
ACGTAGCATGCTACACCCTCGCCTCGCCGCGCGATGCTCGGTGCCGGAGCCGGAGAGTCCTTACGGTCCTGCGGCCCCTATCATCAGTGAATGGCCGAGCATGCTGGCGGTTCGCCGAAGGTCGCGGAGCCGAGCCAGGGGCCCGATTCCTCGGCGCGGTTCGCGGAGGAGGCTCGGGCCGCCGGGATCGTGCTCCCTCGACCCACCCACCCAAGCGCCTGGCTCTCCGTGGTGGTCGTGGTCGTCGTGGTGGTCTCGGCGATGGGGATCGGGCTCGCCACGGGCTGGACCGACCTGCGCGGCGCGGCCGGGGTGAGCCAACCGACCTTGTATGGCCCCCAGAATTGTAAAGCCTCACCGGTCGTGCTGACCGCATCGACCGACCCGACGCTCGACGCCCAGTTCCAAAGCTGGCTCTCGTCGGACTCGGCGCAGATCGTCAACACCACCGGAGGGTGCATGCACCTCGTCTTCGAACAGGGTCCGGCGGTGGGGCCGGGCGCCGAGTTGCTCAATCGCTCCGTAGAGTTCGCGGCCTCCTCGGTCGCGCCGAACGCCACGGAGATCGCCCAGTTCCCCGCGCCGGTCGTCTTCTATCCGCTCGCCCTGAGCGCGGTGGCGGTCGTCTACGACCTCCCGGGGGTCCCGAGCGGGCTCAACCTGAGCGTCAACGTCCTCGCCGGGATCTTCTCCGGGTCGATCACCTCCTGGGATGCCCCCTCGATCGCCACGCTGAATCCGGGGGCTCGTCTCTCCGGACTGCCCAACATCTCCGTCGCCTTCCGTTCCGACCGCTCCCTCTCGAACGCCGTGTTCAGCCAGTTCCTGGCGGACGGTAACTCGACCTGGCAGTCCCGGTACGGCGCGGGCGCCTCCCTCCCGTGGCCCGTGGGGTGGGCCGCGAACAGTAGCCCGGCCCTCCTCCGCTACGTCACGACGACCCCGGGCGCGATCGGGTACGTCCAGCTGATGAACGCCTCCCTCGGCAGCCTCTCGGTCGCTCGCCTCCAGAACCCGGGCGGAGCCTTCGTCGGCCCCAGCCCGCTCAACGTCACGGACGCGGCGGCCGGGGTGGGCACCGAGGCGGCCGTGACCTCGCGCGACTGGGCGAACGTCTCGCTGGTCGATGCGCCCGGCGTGGGGAGTTATCCGCTCGCCGCCCTCACGTACATCGGGCTCTACAGCGACCTGGGCACCGCCTACGCCGGCGTGTTCACGCTGACGAACGCCACCTGGTTGATGACCCTCTTGTGGTGGATCTCGGAGTCGGTCGCCTTCGCCCCCTTCCCGAGCCCCTACGCCGGGGAGGCCGAGAGCGCGATGACCAACGTGACCTACGACGGACACCCCATTCTCCAGGTCCAGGAGTCGGAGACCGGCGAGAACGGAGGCGAGACCGGTGAGTTTTAGCCCGCGGGCGCTCGAACGCCCATCCTTTAAGACGAAGGGCACCGCTATTCTGCCTGGGGGCCCGCGAGCGTGCCGGTGAATGCTAGGCTCTCCGTGGCGCTCTCCCGGTGGGGAGAGGGACGGGCCTGGGTGGGCGCGCTGGTGACCGTGCTGCTGGCCACGGCCGGGGGTTCGGCCCTCCTGTTTGCTACCGCCGGACCCGTCGTGGGAGCGTGGGCGGCGGGGCTGGGCGCCCTCGGGGGGCTCCTCCTCCTGCTGGGGGTCGTGGACCGTGCGGCGCGCGCGGGCGGCTCGCGCGAGCCCGCGCCCTCGGCGTCGGGAGGGCGGTCGGGCCTCCCGGTAGCGAGCGTCCTCGGCCTGCTCGCTCTGGTCGTCGTGGATGACCTCCTTCTCGCCGCGCTCCTGCTCGCCGGAGGGCGGGTCCATCCGGCGGCCGGACTCCCCGCCGGGTGGGGGAGCGCCGTGGCGGTCATCCTCTCCCCCGCGTTCCTCCTCGTCTCGGCCGGTGAGATCCTGGCCCTGGTCCTCCTCGCGACCCGAGGGGTCGACTTCCGGCTTCGCGCGATGCTGGCCGTTCAGGCGGCCATCGTGCTCCTGACTCCGGCGGCGCTCCCCAACCTTCAGTGGGTGGGGGTGGCCGCGGTCGCCGGCAGCGCCCTGTTCGTCGGGGTGTTCGTGATGGCGCTCCAATTCATGTATCGGGTGAAGCAACTCTCCCCCGCGATCTCCCGGTTCCTGCTCGAGTGGACGGTCGCGGCGACCGTCGTGGCCGCCGGATGGTTCCTCTGGAGGTTCGAGGGGTCGCCGCTGCTCCTAGCGGCCGGGGTCCTCGTACAGGTCGCGGTCGTCCTCCACACGACGCTCCGGACCGGGCTCGCAAACGAGGGAACGCGGGTCCCCTGGGTCATGCGGCCGTTCTGGGTGTTCGGCGTGCTCCTCTCGGTCTTCGTGGCCGAGTTTTTCCTCGGCGCGCTGCTCGACCTCACCATCGCCGGGACCGGGTTTCTCCAGTACATCCCGTTCGTGCCCCCGACGGGCACGACGGCCGCGGTGAGCGCCAAGCTCGTCTACAACGGGCTCTGGTTCGGTTCGGCGATCCTCGCCTCGGCCTGGTTCCTCGTGGTCCTAGGGTTCACGATGGGTCCCCTCGTGGCGTTCAAGATCCGGGAGACCCACGAGCGGGCGCAGAGGTACCGGCTCGGGCTGACGATTGTCGTGTTCGCGCTCGCCTCCATCTACATCCCCAGCCTGACCTCCTCCACGCCGCTGGCGAACGTCCCGTGGCTCCAGAGCGTGCCGGTGATCGGTTGGGGCTTCGGCCTGCGCGGCGGCGGGCCGTTCGAGTCCGGCATCTTCCTCGCGGTGATCCTGATGTACGTCTCCGTGGGCGTGCTGACGACCCTGTTCGGCCGCAAGGCGCTCTGCTCCGTGATGTGCGGGGCGGCGCTGCTCTACCAGGGCACGGCGATCACCGAGATGCGCCAGTTCAACCAGAGTTCCCGCGTCGGGAAGTACTTCCTGGGGAGCCAGCTCTCGACGGCGTACGTGGCCGCCTCCGGGGTCGCCCTCGTCTCGCTCTTCGGCATCTCGGTGGCCGCCTTCTTCCACATGCTGCCTGCGGTCCAGGTGGCGAACGGCCAGTTCGACACGGCGGCGCTGCCGCTGCCCGTGATGCTCTACTTCGGGGGGGTCTGGTTCGCCATGTTCGTCACCGTCCCCTTCCTCGGGACGTACAACTGCGCCACCACCGGCTTCTGCCACTGGGGCGCGCTCAGCCTCCCGTTCGCGAAGGTCG
>JASHTC010000018.1 GCA_030040755.1 Thermoplasmata archaeon
GGGGGGGTGTACAGGAGACGGAACGGAACCGGGAGGTGGGTGTTCGTCCGGGCCGGGATCCCCTCGAACTCGAGGGGCGTCGAGCACCCTCCGCACGCGACGGACGGACGGGTGCGGCCCAGCGCGATCGAGAGCGGGATGCCCACCTCGATCTCGGTGGGTCGTGCGGGGGCTCGCGCGATCGCCCGTCGGAGCTCGGCGACCAGGGGCTCCTCGTCGGCCGCGGTGGGAGAGGCAGGTACCATCGTCTCCAAAACCGGGTCGGGGCACTTAACGGCGACCGGGGGCTCCGGCCTACTTCCCGGCGGTGGTGTCGGTCGCGTCGGTGGTGGTCCCGGCGCCGCCCTTCGGGGGCTTCTTCAGGATCTCGCCGCTGATCTTGTCCAGCTCGGCCATGAGCGCGTCGATGTCGGGCTCCTGGGTCGCGCCGCCCGCGGCGGCGCCCGCGCCCGCCCCGGCGGTCGCGCCCATGCCCACGGTGGGCATCGCGGCCCCCACGTCCTCGGGGGTCTCGATGTACGGGTGCGCGGCAGGCGGCGGGGGAGGCGGCGGTCCACCGGAGGCGCCCGAGGGAGGCCCGGCAGCGCCCGCCGGGGCCTGGCTGCCCTTGGGCGGTCGGCGGCGCCGGCCCACCAGCAGGTAGGCCAAGACCAGCGCCGCGATGAGCGCGATGATCACCCCGACGATCCACCAGGGGAACGGAGTGGTCGTCGCCGCCGGCGTGCCGTACTGCGCCGTGACCTGGGCCTGGACCAGTCCGACATTGGGAGAAAGCGCCGCCGCGATGACCGTCCCGAGCATCGCGATCCCCAGTCCGAGGGGGACGAAGCGCTTCTTCCACGTCGAGGTCGCCATGATGCTCTGGGAGGAGGCCGGGCGTTCCATGGGGCTGGCCCTATGTAAGCCTGACGACGGGGCGCTTTCCGGTCGGATAACTCCCCCGGGGAGGGTCCTCCGGTTCTCGGAGGAGCGTACGGTCCGAGCCATTTAGAAGGGGGAGGGCGCTCCAGCGCCCGTGGCCTTCCCGTACCTGGAGCTCTTCCTCGGGCTCCTCGCCGTCTACCTCGTCTACTCGGCCCTGGTCCGGTTGGACCCGCGGTATCCGATCGTCGCGGCTCTGCTGCTGCTCGTGGCCGCCGCGGTCGCGGACGCGGCGAACCAGGTGAACCTGGCGAACACCCTGGCCGAGTACGTCTTCTGTCTTCTCGCCGGGGGAGTGGTGCTCCTCCTCGTCGACCATGTGCGCTCGCCGGCGCCGCCGTCCCCGTCGGGCTCGACCTCAGGAGAGGCCCCGACGCAGGCTGCGACCGAGACGGCGCACGAGGGGGATGGGCCGCCCGATCAGGCCCTCGACGGCCTGGAGGAACAGCTCGTCCCCCCGGTCGATGCTCCGGGTGCCGAGAACGACGACCACGAATAGCGCGGCGATCCCCAGGGTCAGGAGCGGGAGGGCCCACCACGGGAGGGCCGGGCGCAGGAGCCCGAGGACGACGCCCACCGGGACCCCGGTGACCACCAGCGGGACCAGGAGGTGGGTCCGGAACGGGTGCACCCCGGCGAGAATCCCCAGCTCGAGGACCGCCAAGCCGTAGGCCACCACCGTCGCCGCGGCCCAGGCGATGGCGGCCCCGTCCGACCCGTACGACGGGACCAGCCAGAAGGAGAGCCCGACGTCCGCGACCGCGGCCGCCGCCGAGTTGTAGGCGACCAGCGACGTCTGGCCGAGGGCGACCTGGGCGGAGGACCCCGGGCCGAACACCGTACTGACGAACCCTCCGAGGACGAGAATCTGCAGCGGGACGATGACGGCAGTGTAGCGCGGCCCGAACACGAAGCCGAGCGACTCGCTGGGCAGGAAGAAGAAGACCAGGAACAGGGGGAGGGAGAATAGCAACATCCACTTGGTCACGGTCGTGTAGGTCATCGCCACGGACGTCGTGTCGCCGAGCCGGAAGAACTTCGCGGAGACCGGCAGGAAGATGTAGGCGGCCGCCCCGATCCCGACCTGGAGCAGGCGGGAGAGCGTGAGGGAGGCCGTGTAGGTGCCGACCTCCGGCAGATGGAAGACCCCGAGGATGAGGGTGTCCCCGGTCCCGGTCAGACTCGCGAGGATGCCGGCGATGAAGAGAGGCACCGCGAACCGAACGAGCTTCGGAAAGACCCCGGCCTGGGCGGGGCCGGACGGCAGGTGGTGGGGGAGGCGGCGCGCGGCGTAGAGGGCGACCATCCCGAGGGCGACGACGGTCGACGCGGCGTAGGCCGCCAGGGCCCCGACGAACGTCAGCCCGTGGCTCGGGAGGAAGGCCGCGCCCAGGAAGACCACGAAGAGGAGGGGGTTCAGGATCTGGACGAACAGCGCGTTGGGGGTGACGTCCTCGTACCCCTGGAAGATCGCGGCGATCAGGCTCGAGGCGATCGACGCGCCGACCGCGACCGAGAAGAACTGGAGGGCCAGCCCGATCGCGCGGTTCCCGAGCGACGCGCCGATGAACGGCCCGATCCCCCACAGCACCGCTCCGACCAGGACCCCGGTCCCCACGGCGACCTGCAGGGTCCCCCGGACCATCGAGCGGCGCTCCGCGTCCGAGTGGGCGAACGGGATGCTGCGAGCGATCGCGCTCGGGAGGCCGAGGGTCCCGAAGGCCGACAGAAGCCCCGCGAGCGTGAGCCCCCAGGAGTAGTCGTCCCACTCCGCGGTCGAGATGCTCCGGACGATGACGACCCGCGAGACGAACGAGAGCCCGACGAAGAGGAGCGTGGCGACCAGGAGGAAGAGGGTCCCCCGAGTGACGCTCGTCAGCCCGTCGCGAACCCGGGTTGAGGAGTCATCCACGAGATCCGCCCAGCCATCGAGGGCGGCCCTGACGGTAAAAAGGCACCGTTCCGCACGCACGGTCTTGTAGGAGAAGGCGGCTCGTCCCCCCGGCATGCCGCCCGGTCCGTCCGCCCCGGAGCTCGTCGTCTACCTGCTCCTGTTCGCCGCCGCGGCGACCGTCCTCGGGGAGGCCGTCCGGCTCGTGCTCGCGCGCCGGGTCGGCTCCTGGCGGGACCTCGAGGCGCTCGAGCGCCTCCTGCTCGACTTCTTCCTGGGCGGGGCCGGCGTCTACCTCGTCGCGGCGCTCCCGCTCGGCCTCTTCGTGCCCGCGGTACTCGTCGGGCTCATCGCGCTCGGCGTCGTGACGGTCGGTGCCGGCGCGGCGTGGAGGTGGCGCCAAGGGGGCGCCCCGACGTTCGCCTCCCTCCTTCGCCCGCTCTCGAGTTGGCCGGCGCTCCTGACCCTCCTCTCCGCCCTCGGCCTGCTGGCCTTCGAGGTCGCCCTCGCGGTCCCGGTCGGGACGGGGAACACGTACGACTCGAGCCTGCTGACCCTGTACACCGCGCGGCTGCTCACGGCCCACCAGATCCCGCTCTCTTTTCTGCCCTACGCGAACGTGGGCATCCTCTACCCGCAGGGCGCGACCGTGTGGTTGGGGGCCGCGCAGAGCCTCTTCGGCCTGCCCGGGGCCCGAACCAGTCTTTTGGTGACGCCGCTGTTCTTCGCGCTGGCCCCGGTCGGGGGGTACGTCCTCGGGCGGCGTCTCTTCGGGAGCAGCCGCGCCGGGGTGGCGTTCGCGGTGATGCTCGCGTTCGTCGCCAGCTGGACGCGCGTGCTGGTCGGGGGCAGCAACGACTTCGTGATGGCGTTCCCGCTCGTCCTGCTCCTCGCCGGCCAGGTCTCCGGATGGGTCCGCTCGCTCCCCTCGCTCGCCGACGCGCTCGGCGTCGGCCTGCTCCTGGGCTACTCGGCCTCGATGAACCCGGTCGGAGCCGAGTGGCTCCTTCCCTCGACCCTCGTGGCGGCCCTCCTCACCTCGCCGCGGTTCGCGGGGACGGCCGTCCGGTGGCTGGGCCGGTGGGCCGCTGCCTTCGCCGTCGCGCTCGCCGTGCTCGCGCCCACTTGGTACGTCCTCGCCCAGGGTCTCCATAGCCCGGGCTTCGTGCCGGGGGCCGGCACCCCGCCCGGAGGGCTCCACGGGGGGATCAGCAGTCCGCAGTTCGTCGGACTGGTCGACCCCTACCTGTTCCGCCCCGACGACGTCTGGCTCTCCCCCGTCCCGGCGCTCCGCCTCGAGCTCGCGGTCCTCCTGACGGTCGGGGTGGGTCTGGTGGTGCTCGTCTACCGGGGGCCGGTGGCTCGGTACCTGAGCGGCTTCCGGACCTTCTTCTTCTCGAGCTTCGTCGTGCTGCTCGCGTTCCTGGGGGTGGAGCTCGCCGCCTCCACGGGGTGGGGCCCGGGCCTCGGGTTCACCTCCCTCACGAGCCCGGGCGAGCTATCGATCTGGCTCTTCACGTGGTACGGGTTCGTCGCCGCCCTCCCCCTCGTCCTCGCCTTCGAGTGGTTCGCGCTCCGGGCCCGACCGGCCCCCGGACCCGGAGCCGCGGCGGGCGCCGCCCGGGGCCCGGTCGTCCGTCGCGGGCCGCCCCGTTCGGCCGCCCTCGTCCCG
>JASHTC010000019.1 GCA_030040755.1 Thermoplasmata archaeon
GCCTTCGGCGTGCCGCTCGCGATCGTCTCGGGCGACTACCTGTTCGTCCGGGCCTTCCAGCTGGCGGCCGAGTACCCTCGCTCCATCATCCTGCGCTGCGGCGAGTCGTGCGCCGACCTCGTGGAGGGCGAGGTACTCCAGGAGTCCTCCCGCTTCGACCTGTCGAGCGGGCGCGCCCACTACTTCCGGGTGATCGAGCGGAAGACGGCCGCGATCATCGCGGCGGCCCTCACCTCGGTCGCGGAGATCGCGGAGGCCCCGCCCGCCCAGGTCGACGCGCTGCAGGGGTACGGGCGCGCCCTCGGGATGGCCTTCCAGATCCGCGACGACCTGCTCGACGTCTACGGGGACCCGGACCTGCTGGGAAAGCCGCTCTACGGGGACCTCCGGGAAGGGAACCCGACCCTGCTCTCGCTCGAGGCCTACGCCCGGCTCGACCCGCACCGTCAGGCGGAGTTCGAGCGGCTGTTCCAGCTCCGGCACAAACGCGCGAAGCACCTCCTCCGCCTGCGGGACCTGACGCAGATGACCGACGCCCCCCAGGTGGTGGCGCGGGAGTCGTCCGAGTGGGCCGACCGCGGGATCCGATGCCTGGAGGGTCTGCCGGCGGGCCCGTACCGTCGCCTGTTGGAGCAGCTCGCCCGCGGGTCGGCCGAGCGGCGGTTCTGAACCGGCCGCTCCACAGAAAGGTACATCTTCCCCGCCCGGACTGGTTGCCCACCCGAGGGGCCCGTGGGAAGCGCATCGACCGCGAGCGGCGGGGACTCGCCCGTCACCTTCGACAGCCTGCCCCCGCGCTGGGAACCGACGCCCGTCGTCCCCCGGCTGCCGGTCGGTGTCGCCATCGTCTCGATCCTGATCGCCCTCGTCGCGATCGTCATGGTCCTCGGCGGGGCCCTCTACCTGCTGGACCAGTTCGGCACCACCTACGTACCCTCGGTGCTGGACCTGTTCCCGTCGGTGGACCTGCTCGGCGCGGCGATCCTTCTGTTTCTCGGGGTCGCGCTGCTCGGGGTCGCCACCGCGCTGTGGCGTCAGGAGACCTGGGCCCTGTGGACGACCCTCGTCCTCGTCTTCGCCACGACCGTGTACCTGTTCTTCACCGACTCGATCACGGTCCTGTTCATCCTGCTGGTCCTCCTGTTCATCTACCTCCTGGCGGTGCGCCGGTACTTCTATTGACGCGCCTCCTGCTCGGGCAGCTCGCCCCCGTGCCGGGCGCGCCGCGGGAGAACGTCGCCCGGATCGGACGGGTAGTCCGGGCCACGCCCAGCGACCTGGCGGTCTTCCCGGAGCTCTTCCTCTCGGGGTACCGCGTCGGCGACCGCTTCCACCACCTCGCCCTGCGTCCGGGGGATGCGCTCTGGTCCGAGCTCAGCGAGGTCGCTCGGGGGAGCTCCACGACGATCGTCGTGGGAAGCCCGATGGTCTCCGCCGAGCGGAAGGGGGAGCTCCAGAACGTGGCGCTCGCCTTCTCCCCGGGCGGCGCGGTCGGCGTTCAGGTCAAGCGGTACCTCCCCACGTTCGGGCCGTTCGAGGAGGGAGTGCCGTTCACCCCGACCGACCAGAGCCGGCCGGTGCCGTTCGGGACCCACCAGCTCGGCCTCTCGATCTGTTACGACACGTTCTTCCCCGAGGTCGCCCGGTCGCTCGCCCTCGCCGGCGCCGACCTTCTCGTGGTCGTCTCGGCCTCGCCGGTGACCAGCGGGTCCCTCTTCGATAAGCTCCTGCCGGCGCGCGCGGTCGAGAACGGTCTTCCGGTGGTGTACGTGAACCGCGTCGGGGTCGAGGACGGGGTCGTCTTCGGCGGGGGGTCGGGGGCGTGGGACCCCCGCGGCGAGCCGGTCGCCGCCCAGACGGTCGCCGACCGGTCGCTGGCTCCCGAGGAGCGGCTCCTGCGGATGGAGGTCGACCTCGAGGAACCCGCCCGATGGAGACCGTTCCGGCCGGTGCTGCGGGACGTGGCGAGTCGGCCCGGCGAGCCCCTGCGGACGTAGGCCACCGTTCTGCTCGAACGCCGCCCTTATGAAGGGTGCGGGACCCGTGCGAGGGTGGTGCCTCCTCCCACCATCGCCCAGCAGCTCGCGGCCAAGCAGCGCGAGATCTCGGTCGCCGAGTTCTTCGAGCGGAACCGGCAGATCCTCGGGTTCGACAACCCGCAACGCTCCCTGCTGACCACCGTGAAGGAGGCCGCCGACAACAGCCTCGACGGCTGCGAGGAGGCGGGCATCCTGCCCGAGGTGCTCGTCCAGATCTCGAAGGAGGGGGAGGACCGGCTCCGGGTTGCGGTCGAGGACAACGGCCCCGGCATCCTCCGGCGCGAGATCCCCAACGTCTTCGCCCGACTCCTCTACGGCTCGCGGTTCCACTCCAACCGGCAGGCGCGGGGTCAGCAGGGGATCGGCATCAGCGCCGCCGTGCTCTACGCCAACCTCACGACCGCGCGGCCCGCCAAGATCGTCTCCAAGGTCGAAGAGGAGGAGGCCGCCCACGTCCTCGAGCTGTTCTTGGACACCCAGAAGAACCAGCCCCGGGTCGCGTCGGAGGACGTGATGCTCTGGGACCGCCCGCACGGCACCCGGATCGAGCTGGTCCTCCGGGCGAGGTACGTGCGCGGACGGCAGTCTCCCTACGAGTACCTCCGCGGCACGGCGATCGTCAACCCGCATGCCCGGATCGTGCTGGTCGAGCCGGACGGCACCCGGGTCACGTTCGAACGGGCGACCACCGACCTCCCGCCGCCGGCGAAGGAGACGCTGCCGCATCCGTACGGGCTCGAACTCGGAGAGCTGGGCTACTTCCTCAAGGGCACGAAGCGGCCCACGCTCCTCGAGTTCCTCTCGAAGGACCTCCAGGGCGTCTCCGCGCGCGCCGCGCGGGACGTCCTCGCCCAGTCCGAGCTCCCGCCGGGCCGCACCCCGGCCTCGGTCCAGGGCGAGGACCAGGAGCGCCTCCTGAGGGCGCTGCACGCGGTCTCGCTCCTCTCCCCCTCGGCCGACTGCCTCTCCCCAATCGGGGCCCTCCTCATCAAGCGGGGCCTGCGCAACGTCCTCGGCGAGGTCCGTCCGGACTTCTTCGCCCCGCCGGTCAGCCGCGCCCCGAAGGTGCGGGGAGGTTTCCCGTTCATGGTGGAGGTCGGGGTCGTCTACGGGGGCGGGCTGCCCGCCGACCAGCCGGTCCAGATCCTCCGATTCGCGAACCGGGTCCCGCTGCTCTTCCAGCAGGGGGCCTGCGCGATCACGAACGCGATCTCCTCGCTCGACTGGCGACGCTACGGCCTCGAGCAGAAGGGCGGCTCGGGGATCCCGAGCGGCCCGGCCCTCATCCTCGTGCACGTCGCGTCGACCAAGATCCCGTTCACGAGCGAGGCGAAGGAGGCGATCGCCGAGGACCCGGAGATCGACCGGGAGCTGACGCTCGCGCTGCAGGTGGCCGCCCGCCACCTGCGGACCCACCTCTCCCGGCGGACGCGTCGCGACCTCGCCGGAGCCAAGTTCGAGATCATCCTGAAGATTCTGCCGAAGCTCGCGGAGAAGACGAGCCACCTCGTGGGCAAGCCGGTCCCCGACCTGACCCCGGTCGTGACCCGCATCATGGACGTCGTGCACCTCGAGGCGACGCCGGTCGCGGACCCCCAGGGGGTGCGCGTCCCGGTCCACGTCGTCAACTACACGCCGCGGGCCCGGGTGCTGGAACTGTTCGTCGAGGTCCCGCCCGAGGCGATGCCGGGAGCGGCGTTCGACCCCGCGCCGGACGGCACCGACCCGGCGCTCGGACGGGTGTGGTGGACCCTGCCGAAGCTCCCCCCGAGCGGCCGCACCCAGCTGGAGCTCCGGTTCCCGCCCCAGACGGACCTGGAGGCCTCGGACCTCGACTGGTACGTCGCCGGGATCGACGAGGCCCACCTGCTGGGCGCCGACCCGTTGCCGGGGGACTGGGACGTACGACTCCCGCGTACGATCGTCGAGGCGGCCGAGGCGGCGGCCGCCGAAAGCGGGGGGACCGGGACCGGAGAGGAGGAGGTGGACTACGATGCCGCGGAGTCGAGCGCCAGCGCCAGCGAAGACGACTGAGACGGACGTCGAACCGGAGGTCCGGGCCGACGCCCTCCAGCCGACCCTCGACCTCGCGGGGGAGATCTGGAGCCAGCTCGACCACGGGGAGGTCCCGCACATGCGGCTCCCCCTCCGGACCAAGCAGAACCTCGAGTTCCGCATGCGGGAGGGGGTCTGGAAGCTGGGGCGCCAGATGGGTACCCGGAGCGCCCGGAAGCTCGACGGCGCGCTGATGCTGCTGCGGACGTTCTACCTCGTCGACTTCATCAACGAGATGTCCCGCGACCGGAAGACCTCCACGTTGCGGGAGCTGTACTACATCAGCGAAGCCTGGCAGGAGGCGAAGTTCCACAGCGAGGACGAGTCGAACCTGCTCATCGAGGACCTCGAGGTGATGTGTGAGCGGCTCCGCGAGGATTTCCGGCTTCACCCCGAGGAGAACGGGGCCTCGGTCATCGGAGACCTCACGATCCAGGAGCGGAACCGCAAGGGGGTCGTGAAGACGATCAACTGCCGGGACGACGTCGGCGACGGCGGCTACTCGCTCCCGTTCAACGTCGAGAAGGAGAAGATCCAGTTCGTGAAGACGAGCGCGAAGTTCGTCATCGCCATCGAGTGTGGCGGCATGGTGGACCGGCTCGCGGAGAACGGGTTCGACGAGCAGCACGATGCGATCCTCGTGCATCTCAAGGGCCAACCGGCCCGCTCCACCCGGCGGTTCCTGCGCCGGGTCACGGACGAGCTCAAGCTGCCGGTGGTCGTGTTCACCGACGGCGACCCGTGGTCGTTCCGTATCTACGCGAGCGTCGCGTATGGGGCGATCAAGACCGCCCATCTGTCGAACTACCTCGCCACCCCCTCGGCCGAGTTCCTCGGCGTGACGGCCTCCGACATCGAGAACTACGACCTCCCCTCCGACCATCTCTCCGAGCAGGACGTCCGCGCGCTCCAGGCCGAGCTCACCGACCCGCGGTTCGGGACCGCCGAGTGGCGGGCCGAGATCGAGCTGATGCTCAAGAACGGGAAGAAGGCCGAACAGCAGTCGCTGGCCAAGTACGGCCTGAACTACGTCACCGAGCACTACCTGCCCGAGAAGCTCGCCGAGATGGGCGTCGGGTAGGCCGCTGGGGGCGTCGACCGCGGGGCTAGGTCAGGATCCGTAGGCCGGTGCGCCATTCCACGTCGCGGAGGGCGGCCGCGGCCCGGCCCCGCTCGCCGAAGGGGACATGGCCGGACGGGTCCCCTTCGATGGCGGTGACCCAGGCCCGCAGGTGGTCGAACACCCGGTCGGTCGCGAGGTCGGCCGCAAGGTCCCGTCGGACCTCCTCCGCGACCTCGCGGGCCCGTACCGCCCCGACCCGGCCCCCCTCGCCCGCCCGAAGCCAGTGCTGCAGCGTCCGCTGGATGCGGCGCCACTCCGAGGCGGAGCGGTGCGCCCCTTCGGAGGTCCAGTGGAACCGGTCGATCAGCGGCCGGCCGAGCAGGTACCAGCGCAGGGCATCGGGTCCGGCCTCCTGGAGCGCGGCCCGCAGCCGGACCAGGTTCCCCTTCGACTTCGACATCTTCGAGCCTTCCCAGAGGACCAACCCGGGGTGGACGAAGATGCGGGCGAACGGCCGATGCCGCAGGGCCAGGGCGACCTCGTTCTCGGCGAAGTGGTGCGGGAAGATCAGGTCCGTGCCGCCGCCGTGGACGTCCACGGGGAGGCCGAGGAGCTGGTTCGCCATCGCATAGCACTCGAGATGCCAGCCCGGGGTCCCCCGGCCCCACGGACCCGGCCAGGAGGGGCGCGGGGGGTCCTGCCGCTTCCAGACCATGAACTCACCGGCGGCGCCTTCCCCCAGAGGGAACGGATGCCCCGGCTCGTGTACCGCGTGGGAGGCCAGCTCGCTGGCCGTGGCGAAGTTGACCTCTCGGGGGCGGGCCGGCGGGGTGTACATCCACTCGTCCCCCTGGCGATGCACGCGGCCGGTGCGGGCCAAGCGCCGGACGACCTCGGTCATCTGGGGGACGAAGGCGCTCGCCCGGGGCCGGACGTGGGGGGAGAGGATCCGAAGGGCGTGGAGGTCCCGGAGGAAGCCGGCCTCCTCCCGGAGGGCCAGCGTCCGCCAGGTGACCCCGAGCTCGGCGGCCCGCGTGTCGATCTTGTCCTCGAAATTCGTCACGTTCATGACGTGATGGACCGGGATCCGCTCGGCCTCGAGGTGGCGGCGGACCAGGTCGAAGAACAGGTAGGTTCGGGCATGCCCGACGTGGGCCCCGTCGTAGACCGTCGGCCCGCAGACGTAGATCCCCACGGGACGCCCCCGGCGATGGCGGACCGGCCGGGCGCGTCCCGAGAGCGTATCGCGGAGGAGGAGGTCCATGACGCCGCCCGAGCCGGCCGGGCCGACTTTAGCTCTTTGGACCGGGGGGACCCCGGTAACTTGATTTGGGGGGGGTCCGTAGGGAGGTCGAACCCCCGATGGAGACCCTCTACCTGCTTGTCGAGACCGAGGTGGGCGAGCTCGAGGGGGTCCTGCAGCGCCTCAAGCCGATCCCCGGGGTCGTCGAGGTGGAGGCCGTCACCGGCCCGTTCGACCTCATCGTGAAAGTACAGGCCGC
>JASHTC010000004.1 GCA_030040755.1 Thermoplasmata archaeon
GGTTCTGTATCTTCAACGACGTCGCGATCGCGGTGAAACACGCCGTGGCCTCGGGTCATCGCGTGGCGTACCTCGACGTCGACGCGCACCACGGGGACGGCGTGATGTACGGTTTCTACGACTCCGGGCGGGTTCTCGACATCGACTTCCATCAGGACGGGCGAACCCTCTTCCCCGGCACCGGCCGGGCGGACGAGGTGGGCGCCGGAGACGGGGCCGGACTCAAGGTCAACCTCCCGCTCCCGCCCGGGGCCGGGGACGAGGCCCTCGGCCCGCTGTTCCGCCGGGTGGTCCCCCCGCTCCTGCGATCGTTCCGCCCCGAGCTCATCGTCCTCCAGCACGGGGCGGACGGGCATGCGGGCGACCCCCTCACCTCCCTCCAGTTCACCTCGCGGGCCTACGACGGGGCCGACCGGCTGGTCGTGGAGCTGGCCCACGAACTCTGCGAGGACCGGCTCGTCGTCACCGGGGGCGGGGGGTATCGGCCGGAGTCGGTCGCTCGCGTGCTGGCCCGAGCCGGCGCGGCGGCCCTGGGACTCCCCGTCCCGGGGCTCGACGTGCCTCTCCCGCACGGCTGGCGCACCGACTTTCACACCGAATGGAACCGGCCCGCCCCGACCCATTGGCGGGACGCAGCGGTTCTCGAACCCACCCCCTGGAGCGAAGAGAACACGGAGGAGCTCGTCTCGACCCTCGAGAGGAACCTGGGGGTCCGCTTCCCGCGGGTTCGGGCCGATTAGAGGCGGTCTCCCCACGTCGGTCGGTCCAGAAGGTCCTGGTCGCAGGCGCGGATCCCGCCGACGACGTCGGCTCCCGTGAGGGGCCCGGAGGCTCCGCGGAGGGCGCGCCGGAGCGTCTCCGCCCGAGCCAGCACCAGCGCCCCGATCGCTCGAAGCTCGCTCCGCATCTCGTCCGTGACCGTACGCTCCTCCCCCGGTTCGAGCTCCGCTACCACGGTCCCAAAGAGCGCGTCCCGTTCCAGGAAGTACCGCAGGTACCCCTGGAGGAGCCGCCGCCCTTCAACGGTCAGCTCGGGAAGCTGGTCCGCAGGGGGCACTTCGGCCAGCGGCTCGGCGCCGCCCCCCGGCCTCACTTCGAGAAACGCCCAGCCGTCCCGACCCTCGGCCAGCGCGACGGGGCCGGGGCGGCCGTCGAAGAAGAGCGGGAGCTGGGCGATCCCCTCCCCGACCGCGGGTGGCTCGGGAACCGGGAAATCCGCGGCGGTGGGGAACGGGAGGGAGGCGCGGAGCTCGGCGCGAACCTCCTCCTCGTCGGCCCACTGACCGGTCTCCGTCAACGCGGAGCGGAGCCGGCGTCGACGCCGGCGGGCCTCGTCGACGGTCCGCGCCACGGCCGGGGTGATCCGTCCCATCGCCGTGCGGACCTCGGCGGCGAACCCGCGGGGGGCCGCTCGCTCTTCCCACGGAGACACCACGGCGAGGCAGGCGAGGTCGATGCCGGGGCAGGAGAGGACCAGGCTGGCCTGGAGCCGGTCGCCGACGTGGACCGTCACCGGGAACTGCCGGCACGGGCCCGGGCGGGCCGACCAGGCGCCGCACCGATTCGCCGCGAGGAACTGGCAGGCGCCCCCGTCGGGACGCGCCCGAAGGAACGTGCTGCCGCCCCGCCGAGCGAACTCGACGCGGGGGGCGATCTGGAGCAGCCGCGCTCGCTCGGCCGGTTCGGCCCGAGGCTCGGCGTAGCAGCAGAGGCCGCAGTCCGGTCGGCAGGCATACTCGAACCCGTTCAACAGGGTCAGGTCGAGGGGGAGGAGGTCGCTCACGGCGGGTACCGGACGGGTACCTGGAGGCGAATTCGAGACTTAACGGCGGGCTCGGACTTCCGTCCGGCGGCGGGACCGAGCGAAGCGGCACGTCGATTTCATAACGGTCGCGGACGTAGGCGGAGCGCATGGTGCTCCTCGCTCGCGACATCATGGAGCCGAAGGTCCTCACCGTGGACGGCGAGATGGGCGTGCGGGACTGTGCGCAGTACCTCACGGGCCAGCACAAGGGCTACGCGGTCGTGCTGGGACCCCACGGCGAGGTGGTCGGGATCGTCACGGAGTGGGACTTCCTCTCGAAGGTGATGGCGGTGGGGGGGGACCCGGCGGCCCTCCATGTCCGCGACATCGCCACCCCGATCCTCCGCTCCTGCACTCCCGAGACCCCGGCCGAGGACCTCGTCGAGACGATGGCGACGGAGGGTATCCGCCGGATCGTCGTCCGGTCCGGCCCCCAGGTCGTGGGGATCATCACGTCCCGGGACGTGCTGGTCATGTTCCGTCAGTACATCGACAAGCTCTCGGCACAGATCGCCGGCTACCATTCCGACCCGACGCCGCTCGGCTAGGACTCCTCCGGCCGCGAGCGAATCTTCCTGTGACCGGAGCGAGGCCTTCGAGCGCCCCCCGCGAGCCGGTCCCATCTCGACGAGCGCGCCCGCGCTCGGGGTAGGGCGGCGCCGATGCAGTACAAGTGGAAGGTCCTCTCCAACACGACCGTCGCCACGCTGATGGCGTCGCTCGACACGAACATCGTCCTGATCTCGCTCCCGACGATCGGTCGCTCGCTCCCGGGAACGAGCGCGACGACCCTCCTGTGGATCCTCCTCGGCTATTCGCTCTTGACCGCGGTCGTCCTCCTCAATTTCGGCCGGCTCTCCGACCTCTTCGGCCGGGTTCGGCTCTACGTGATGGGGTTCGCGATCTTCACGATGGGCTCGCTCCTGTGCGGGTTCTCCCAGTCGGGGCTGGAGCTCGTCGGTTTCCGGCTGGTCCAGGCGGTCGGTGCGGGGTTCCTCTTCTCGAACTCGGCGGCGATCATCACCGACGCCTTCCCTCCCAACGAACGGGGGCGGGCGCTCGGGATCAACCAGGTCTCGATCGTCGTGGGGTCCGTGTCGGGCCTGGTCCTCGGGGGCATCATCACGTCGACGATCGGCTGGCGGTGGATCTTCTTCGTCAACGTTCCCATCGGCATCATCGCCACGATCCGGGCGCGCTCGGACCTGAAGGAGCTCGTCCTCCCCTCGGAGAAGCCCAAGATCGACTGGGTCGGGAACATCGTCTTCGCCGGGGGACTCGCGCTCATCCTGGCGGGGATCACGCTGGGCGCCC
>JASHTC010000020.1 GCA_030040755.1 Thermoplasmata archaeon
CGAGAGCTCCACGTCCCGCTCCTCGGCCTCGTCGAAAACATGTCGTGGATCGCGTGCCCCCACTGCGGCAAACAGATCGACCTGTTCGGTCCGGGACGGGTCACGAAGATCGCCGAGGAATACGGGATCCCGGTGCTGGGCCGCCTCCCAGTCGTTCCGGCGGTGAGCGAGCTCGGCGACACCGGACACGTCGACGAACACACCTCGCCGGTCGTCACGGCGCTCGGCGCCGCGTTCGAGAAGGCCGTCGCCGAGGTCACGGCGGGGTCGACGACCGTCCTGTAACCTCGCGAAGGCGGGAGAACGGGATCACTTCGACCGCCACCCCCCGCCGTCCGAGCGCCGACGCGAGCCCGGGGAGGTGGGCATCCCCCACGACCGCGGCGATCCGGCCGAATCCTCGGACCCGCAGCTCGGTGAGCCGGTCTGCCATGTGCTCGTTCCGCTCGTCCAGGAGGACCCGGGCCATCGTCGGGCTCGCCTGGCGCAGCGCGCTCGTGTACTCCTCCGGGGCCGTCGCGTACCGGTCGACCTGGCGCTGGACGAGCCGGCTCGGCACGAAGAGCGCGAGGACCGCCCCCACGAGGAGTTGGACTCGCTCCTTGTACGGCATGCTCTGGAGGAGCCGCAGCACCGTGAACCGGATCGGGTCGTCGATCAGGAACAGCGGCAGCTGGCGCTCCTGGGCGACCATCGCGGCGACCTTCATCTCGGCGCCCGCCTCGCCGCCCCCGATCTCGGCCCCGAGCCGACGCTGGAGCACCCCCCAGAGGCGGGTGACGAACGGAAGACCCTCGGCGGGGCGTCGACCTCCGGGCGGAGGGTGGAGCAGGCCGGCGGCCCGCTCGGGGTCCAGCTCCACCGCGACGCCGTCGAGCACCCGGTCTCCGAGGACCGTCCGGAGCGCGAGCTCGAGGTCGACCACGTGGGCCGCCCCGAGGAGCAGCACCGGGGCCTCGGTCGTCCGGGCGAACATCACGACAACGAGCCGCTAGCTCGGTAAGGCCCTTTGCGCCCCGCGGTCAACAACTCCCAAATACGGGTGCCCGGTGCGCCGGCCGTATGCCGTGGACGATCTACTCCGTTCCCTCCGCGAAGCGCGCCGAGCTCGACACGGCCCTCAAGGACGACGTGGTGTCGCGGCAGAGCCAGAAGGTCCGGGACGCCTCCGCGATGGGCGGTCCCTCGGACCGGCTCTACGTGCTCGTCGAGGGCTCGACCGAGGGCGTGCAGCAGGCCGAGACCCTCCTCGCCGGGGTCGGGGAGAAGCTCCCCGCGTCGGAGGGCACCGCGCTCCACCAGCGGTTCAAGGACGAGGAGGAGGCCGCCTCCTCCGGAATGGGGCTGTTCTTCACGGAAGGCTAGTGGGCTACTCGCTCGACGGGGCGTGCGAAGGCTCGAGGTCCTCGCCGGCCCCGAACACCCGTTGGCAGGACTGGTAGAAGGCGTCGAGCCCCGTCCCCTCCTTGGCGGACGTGGGGACGAGCCCGAGGAGCGGTCCCAGGGCCTCGATCGCCCGGAACAGCTCGGTGGAGAGCTGCACGTCCGGGGTCGGGGTGTCCCGGGTCACGGCCTCGTAGAGGCGCTCCCGGTCCTCCGACCACCCGGAGATCTCCTCGAGCTGGGCCGGGGTCAGGACGTCCGACTTCGCGAGGAGGTTCACCATCGGGAGGCGGAAGCGGAACTCGACCGTCGCGCTCAGCATGCTGAGCGAGATGAAGCCCCCCGGGTTGCGGGCGAGCGCCGGGTCGAACAGGAAGGCGATGGTCGAGCGGTCGCCGCCAAGCGCGTCCACGATCGCCTTCGACGCCTCGCGGAAGGCGAACAGCTCGATCTGGCCCGGAGTGTCCACGAGCACGTAGTCGGTCTTCAGCTCCGTGACCGCCTGCTTGATGTCGAAGATCTTGAGCGCGATCATGTCGGCAGCCGCGACCTGGGCCCCGTTCGGCCCGAGCCCGTACTCGTCCTGGATGTCGGCCAATCGGACCCACTCCCGCACGTCGACGTCCGGCTCGAACGTGGAGTCCTCGAGGCCAGGGTCGAGGTTGACGACCGTGGCGTCGTAGCCGGCGGCGTTCATCCACTCGGCGAAGGCCCGGACGAACGTCGTCTTGCCGGCGCCGGCCGTGCCGGTGAAGTAGACGGTGCCCGGTTCCTCCATCTACTTCTTGCCCCCAGCGGCACGGCGCCGGTGCAGCTCGGTCGCGAGGGCGCGGAGGAACGCGGCCTTCGTGGTGGTGCCGCGCTTCATCACCTTGATGCGCCCGAGGAAGAGAGCGGCGGCGCGGGGGTACTGCTTGTCCGCCTCGAGCGTCGCCTTGTAGCCGAGGTGCTGGGCCGCCGCGAGGATTTCCTCGGCGGTCAGGTCCGGGACGGTCAGGTCGACCGGCACCCGGCGGCCCTCGTCCCGGGACCGGCCCCGGCCGAGGTAGGAAGGGTACACGTAGAAGTGGTCGGGCATCGGCCCGATCTCCGGCTCACGCCGACGGGGCGGGGAGTCGGACCCCGTTCAGGACCCCGTCCTGGCCGGGGCGCGAACGGACGCGAACGAGGCCGAGGTCGGTCTCGAGGATGGCCCCCTTCGTGATGATGTTCCGCTGGACGTAGTTCGGGTTCGCGGGGTTCTCCCGGACCGTGACGACCTTCGCGGCCTTCGTCGTCTTCGTGGCCGGGTCGTAGACGTTGATCACGTTGGAGGTGAGGATTCGCATCTTGCGGTTGCCGCCGCGGACCCGGTACTTTTTGGACGTACCCGCGCCGAGGACCGCGGTCTGCAGCTCCCGCGCGATCTCGTGGCGGCGTTTCTTGCGGATCGGTCGAAGGCGTCCGCCCGTGCGCTTACGACGGGAACGACCTTGCCAGATCCCCATGAGTCCTCGAGGGAGGTCGGTCGACCGGGGTGTCCTATAATACGTTTCTCGGCCGCGGGCCTTCGAAAAGGAGGGGGCTCGGCGTCTCCTCGACGGGCCTCTTGAAAACCGACCGGCGACCCCGGAGCGATTCCATCCGGCCCGAACTCCGTAGACGAGACTTTCCGCGGAGATCGGGCCGGGCGCCAGCGAGGGCGGCGGCCCAAGGACGGCTACCCGAATAGGACGGAGGCCACGCGCCCGCCCACGGGTCTACGCGCTGGCCGGAACCGGCCGTCTCCGGCTCCGTCGCTCGTGCCGCAGTAGGACTAGACCCCCAACAAGAACGAGGAGTCCGACAACGATGAACAGAACAGCGGTCGCGTAAAGCGCGTCGACCGGCGGGGGACCCGTGCCGCAGTCTGGCGCCGTCGTACAAGCGGCGGAGTTCCTCGCGTAGATGAGCTTCGCTTCAGTCGCCGCGCCGACCCAGTACAATCCGTACGCCAGCGAAGCGATTCCGGCGGGGATCAATACAAGGGAAAGGCGCATGACGATTTCACGGCGTTCTTGGACCATAAGGGTTCCCGCCGCCCGGGTCTTGAAAGCGGATCCGATGGCGTGAACACAGGTCCGTCGAAAACGACGGTCCGGTTTCAAAGCCCCCCCGCGGGCGGGCGAACCCGCGCCCGACGGAGCGGCCGCGGAACCGGGGATCACCCCGCCGGATTCAACCAGAACTCATTGCCGTCCGGGTCGAGGAACCGGGCCACCCACCCCCACGGCAACTTCTTCGGCGGGAAGGAGAACCGAACGCCTCGGCGTTTCAGCCGGGCGCAGGTGCGCAGGAACGGCTCGCTCGTGACGAGCAGGATGCCGGTGTTCCCCACTTCGGATTTCGGCGGCCGCTTGCCGGGGCGCCCTCCGACCTCGCAGAGGTGGAGACGAAATCGGCCCGAACGGTCCCCCACCGTGGTCCAGTGCTCCGGTTCATCGTCAAAGACCCGCCAGCCCAGGGTCGCGACGTACCACTTCGCCGCCTTGCGTCGATCGCGGACGGCCACCGCGGCGGAGACCGCTCGAATCCCCATCGAAGAGGGTCCATCCCGTCGGACGATTTAGGTTAGTGGCCCCCCTCGGGAGCGGAGGCTTACGACACGACCGTGAGCACGGTCTTCATCGAGCCGGAGATGCGGTCGGTGATCGCCGTCAGGAACTCCGCGAGCGGCCGCCGCGAGGTGATCACGGTCGCCAGGGCCCCGGGCCACTTCTCCTCGAACATCGTCATGTCGCGCAGCCCGGCCTCGAAGTAGCTCCGGTTCGCGTTCACCGAGCCGATGACCGCCTGGTTCTCAAGGACCACGTCGCGCAGCAACCGTCCCGCCTCGACCGACGTCGGCGGCTCGCTCGCGTCCGGGATCCCCGTGAGGACGAGCACGCTGTTCCGACCGAGCAGGTCGACCAGCCCGAAGTCGAGGCTGGTAGAGCCGGTCGCCTCGATCACGAGGTCGAACCGGTGCGCCCCGAGGGTGCCGAGTCCGTCGGCCACCGAGCGGTGCGTTGCACCGATCCGCGCGAGCAGGGCCGCCGCCGGGGTGCCCGCGCCGCGCCGGTCGATGGCGGTGACCTCGTAGCCCCGGACGCGAAGGAGGAAGGCGGCGAGGATCCCGACCGCTCCGGTTCCCGCGACCAGGGCCGCCGGCGGGGCGGTGGGCGGGTCGCCGGGCGTGTTCCCTCGCCGGTCGATCACCCGTTGACCCATGAAGACGGCCTTCTCAACGACCGACAGCGGCTCGAGCAGGACCGCCACGCCCCGCAGGGCCGTCGGGACGGGCACGAGGTACTCGGGGAGTTCGACGTACTGGTCGGCCATGAACCCATGGGCCCCCCCGATCCCGCGCTCGGTGAACTCACCGGTCTCGCACTGATCGGACTTGTTGGCCCGGCAGAACCGGTCTTTGCCGCACCCCCGTCGGACCGTCGCGACCACGAGGGTGCCCGGGGCGAACCCGCCGACCCCGGAGGCGACCTCCCGGACGACGCCGAGGTTCTCGTGGCCGAGAATCAGGTACGGAGATCCCGGCGGGGCGCTGCCGTACCGACCGGCCACGATATCCCGGTCGGTCCCGCAGACCCCGCATTCGAGGACGTTCACCAAGACCGTACCGGGAGTGAGCGGGGGAGGCGGCACTTCTCCCAGGATCGCACCGGGCGCCGGCGGCCGAACGCAGACGGCCCGCACGGTCACTTCCTCAGGAACGGCGCCAGGCGCGGCTTGAGCGGGTCGAGCCGGGCCCGTACGGCGGCCGCTTCGTCCGGGGAGAGCGGGTCGTACGGCGCCCGGTATCCCACCTCCGCCCCCCACAGCTCGGCCGCGAGGAACTTGTCGACCGAGGGAAACGGCGCGGCATGGGAGACCGCGACCAGCTCGTTGACCAGGGTCTGGCACTCGGACGCCCGGCTGGCCTCCCCGGCCCGGGCGGCCCGCACGAGCTCGACGCAGAGGCGGGGGACGAGGTTCGCTATCCCCATCACCCCTCCCGAAGCGCCCCGGCGGATCGCCTCGGCGACGAGCGCATCGTCGCCGGGCAGGACCGCAAACTCGGAAGGCGCTCCGGAGAGGAACGCCGCGACGCTGTCGATGCTCCCGGCGGTATCCTTCACGCCCGCGACCACCCCGTCCTGGCCCAGCCGATGCACGAGCGCCGGTGGGAGAGCGTAGCCGACGAGGGAGGGGATGTTGTAGGCGAGGAGCGGCACCGAGACGGCGGCGCGGATCGCCCGATAGTACCGCTCGATCGCAGGGAGGCTCGGGTGAAGGTAGTACGGAGGGACCGCGACGACCGCCGCGGCGCCCAGCCCCTCCGCCTCCTCCGCATAGGCGACCGCACGGCGGGTCGAGGGCGCCCCGCATCCGACCCAGACATCGGTCGGCCCGACGGCGCTCTCGATGACGTTCTCGAGGAGGCGTCCCCGCTCCGCGTCGTCGACGAGCGGAAACTCTCCGAGGGAGCCCAGCGCGAACAGGTGGTCGACCTTCGCCTCGGAGAGCGTGCGGGCGAACTTGGCGTTCTTTCCCGTGTCGAGCGCTCCGTCGTCGGCGAAGAGGGTGGGAACGGGGACCGACAGACCAGACGGTTTCATGCCTCCCCCAGACGTGGGCGCCGCTTAATTTCTCCACCGCCCTCGGCGGGGCCGGGGGGTCCGACGGAGCGCACCCGGATCGTCGGCGTGGACGAGGCGGGACGGGGGAGCTTCCTCGGGCCGCTGGTCGTCGGCGCGTTCGCCGTGGACTCGGACCGGGTCCCCGAGCTCCGCGAGGCCGGAGCACGGGATTCCAAGGAGCTTACCCCGCACGGACGAGAGGCCGCCTACGCCCGCCTGCGCTCGATCGGGGAGATGCGGTCGGTCGCGCTCCTGCCCGCGGTGGTGGACCGCTCGGTGCGGCGCCAGGAACTGAACGAGCTGGAGGCGACGGCCTTCGGTCACCTGGTCCGCGGACTACGGGCCGGGGAGGCGCATGTCGATGCGTGCGACCCGAACGAACGCCGGTTCGCGCGCCGAGTCGCCCAACATGCCGGTCTCCCCGTCACGGTGATCGCCCGCCACCATGCCGACCGGGACGACCCGGTCGTCGGGGCTGCCTCGATCGTCGCGAAGGTCCGTCGGGACCGGGCCATCGCGCGCCTCGTGGGAGAACTCGGCCAGGAGGTCGGGAGCGGCTACCCGTCGGACCCGGAGACGGTGGAGTTCGTGCGGGACTGGCTCGCCTCCCACACGGAGCACCCGCCGTGGCTGCGCGCCTCGTGGGCGACGATGAGAAGGGTTAAACTCGGGCGGCCGGCTGTTACTCTCGACCGGTTCGTGAAATGACGGTAGAAGAGACCCTCTCCTCGCTCGTGGACCGGTTCAACCGGCACGCGGCGCGCAACCCGGCGACCGCGGAGGAGCTCCAGGGGCTCGAGCGCACGATCGCGGTCCACCTCACCGACGAGGGGACCTACGCGGTCGACCTGCGGGACGGTCGCCTCACGAATCTCCGCACGGGAGCTCCGCCGTCCTCCGACATGACGATCACGACCGACACGGCGACGTTCCGGGGCCTGGTCGCCAAGGAGATCGGTCCGATGAAGGCCCTCGTCACGCGGAGGCTCTCGATCGAGGGCAGCCTCGAGGACAAGCTCCTGTTCCGCAAGCTGCTCTAGGGGGAGAACCGGCGGCCCCGCGCGTTTACGGGAGGAACACGCAGGCGGCGATGCACACGCCGTAGTGGTCCATCGGGATCGAGAGTTCCTCCGTCCGGTAATGGATCCGGCGAAGCTCGACACCGCGGAAGTGCGCGATCTCCTCCATCCGCCACTTGAGGAACTCTTTCAGGGAGCGCTGGGTCCCGTGCAGGTGTCCCTCCGCGACGTATCCGCCCTGCCCGTCGCTCCGGAACCCGTAGGCGATCCCGGCACTGATGACCTCCCCTTCCCCCCCTCCGTAGCGGGAGAGCACCGTGTGGGTGATCGCCCCCCGCGCGATCCGGGTGCGTTCCACCTGGCGGATCCCGATCGGGAGGACGGAGGAAACGCTGACGAGGTTCTGGTCGCCGATGCCTGCCTGCAGGAGGGCCAAATCGAACGCGTTCAGCTCGCTCGTCTTGTTGATCCCCTTGCCGCTCGTGACGAAGAAACGGGTGGGGATGGGCAAGAGCGTCGCGTCGGTCGGGGTCGTTCGGCGGGGCACGGCCCGAGTGAGCGCCCTTTCTCCTTAAAGGTTGGCCGCGGCCCGCCGCCGCACTGGCCGAGCGAGGGCGCTCGAATCGGGTCGGGTCCGTCCCCTATCGGTTGACCGTCGCCATCCGGTCGGCCGGATAGCGCTCGCCCGCGACCTCGGAGGGAGGGACCGCCCGCTCGATCGCGGCCAGGTCGGCCGGGCTCAACGCGAGGTCGACCGCCGCGACGTTCTCCTCGAGGTAGCGGCGGCGCTTCGTGCCGGGGATCGGGACGATGTCGGGGCCGCGGCTCAGCACCCAGGCGAGCGCGAGCTGCGCGGGCCGGCACCCCTTCGGTCGCGCCACGTCCGCCAGGCGGTCGACCAGCGCCAGGTTCCGGCCGAGGTTCTCTCCCTGGAACCGCGGCAGCCCGCGTCGGAAGTCATCCGCGGGCAGCGGGTCGACGGAGCGGACGTTCCCGGAGAGGAACCCCCGGCCCAGCGGGCTGAAGGGGACGAAGCCGATTCCGAGCTCGCGACAGGCCGCCAGCACCTCCTTCTCGGGGTCCCGGGTCCAGAGGGAGTACTCGCTCTGCACGGCGGTGATGGGGTGGACCGCGTGGGCGCGACGCAGGGTCGCGGCGGAGACTTCGGAGAGGCCGAGGAAGCGGACCTTGCCGGCCGCGACGAGGCCGGCCATGGCCCGAACGCTCTCCTCGATCGGCGTCTTCGGGTCGACCCGGTGGAGGTAGTAGAGGTCGATCGTCCGGACGCCGAGACGGGCCAGGCTGGCGTCGCACGCGTTGCGGATGTGCTCCGGTGAGCCGTCCCGCCCGTCCGGGGGAGCGCCGGCTCCGGACCTCAGACCGCACTTCGTGGCGAGGAAGACCTCGTCCCGCCGACCGCGGATCGCGCGGCCGACCAGCTCCTCATTGACGTACGGGCCATAGACGTCGGCGGTGTCGAGGAAGTTGACCCCGAGCTCCAGGGCACGATGGATCGTCGCGAGCGACTCCGTCTCGTCGAAGGAGCCCCCGTAGGACTGGGACATGCCCATGCACCCCAGTCCGATGGCGGAGACCCGGGGACCCCTCGGGCCGAGCGTGCGGGTCTTCATGGCCGACCCAAGGCGGGCGGCCTATTACCGTGCAGGGCCGGCCCCGGGGGCGGTGAGGGTCAGACCATGATCGCGTGGCGCCGGCGCATCGAGTCCTCGGTCTCGCCCCGGATCGCGAGCAGCTCGGCGATGATCCCGTCGGTGAGCCGAAGGCTCGCCGACTCGAAGAGCGTCCCGAGCGGGGCGTAGCGCGGCCGCTCGGCGTCCTCCGGGAAGTCGAGGGAGAGGAGGACGGTCGCGGCGTGGGCGAGCTTCGAGTTCCACTTGGCGGTGAGGACGATCAAGTCGGCGCCCTCCCGCCGCACGATGTTCGCGGTCTGGATGCTCGAATAGCTTTCCCCCTGGCTCGAGAAGATGAAGACCGCGTCCCCCTTCTTGACGATCGGAGTGACGCTCTCGCCGATCACGAAGGCGCGCAACCCGGTCTGGACCAGGCGCATCGCGAACGCCCGGCCGATGATCCCGCTCCGCCCGGCCCCGTAGACGAAGATCTGCGGGGCATGGCTGAGGACCGCGAGGGCCCGTTCGACGTCCGCGACCTGGATCCCCTCCAGGGCCGCCGTCACGCGGTCGGCCACGTACCGCTGGGCGCGCAGGTAGGTCGCGGAGTTGCCCTCAGTGGGAGCGGCCATGCCGTCGCACCTCCGGTCGCTTGGCTTTCGGCCTCGCCGTCGGATGCTTGGGCCGGGGCCCCCGGCCCTTCGGCGGGCGGGCCTTAAAGGCGGGCTTCGGCTTGAGCGGAGCCGCTGGCTTCGGGGGCGGGGCCTTGGGGGCCACGGGACGCGGCGACGGCGGCGGGGCATGCTGCCGGGTCCAGCGGCGGGTGAGCGCGCGCTCGTAGAGGAGCTTCATGTACATCGCGTCGTGCTCGAGCAGCGGGGAGCTCGAGATGACCGTGACGTCGTACTCGCGCTCGGCCAGGAGCTCGGCCAGCGGGTCGAAGCGCACCTGGCCGCGCTTGATCGGGGTCAGGCGGAACTCGCCCGGACCGTAGAATTCGACGCCGGAGAAGTGCAGGTAGAGGGGGCCGCTGGTCGCGGCCACGAACTCCTTGACGACCGGCTCGAGCGCCTCGGGGGTGTCGAACGTCGTCCGTTCCCGCGCCGCGAGGTGCGGGACGTTGAGGACGGGGACGGTCCCCTTCACCCGACGCACGAGCTCGAGCACCTCCTCGCGCGAGCCGAAGACGTCGGGGTGGCCGCTCGGCTCGATCGCGAGGCGGACGGTCCCGTGCGAGAACTTCTGCAGCCAGGCGGCGAGGTCGGTCACGATGTGCGTGAGCTCCTGCAC
>JASHTC010000021.1 GCA_030040755.1 Thermoplasmata archaeon
GCCGGAGGCCTGGAGATGCTCTTCGACCTGGAATTTGGAGTCAAAGTGCGGGATCCCGGTCCTTCGATTCGCGTCGCTCACCGAAGAGTACACCACGTACGGAACGCCCGCCGCTCGTGCGGCGTCGACCGCGGTCGTCCCGAAGCGCTGCTCGGCGGCCGCCCCCTGCTCGAACGGGGTCGCGACGAGGAACATGACATCCGCTCCCTTGGCCGCTCGTTCGAGCGACGCCGCATCGCCGAGGTCGCCCGCCACGACCTCCGCCCCGGCCGCCTTCAGCGCTCCGGCCGCGGCGCCGTCGGGCTTGCGGGTCAGCGCGCGAACGTGATGTCCCCGCTGGAGCAGCAGGCGGGCTAGTCCGCCGCCTTGCCGGCCGGTCGCCCCGGTCACGAGAACGTCGTTGGCATCGTCCAGGCGGCCCGAGAGTGCTTTGGCATCCGGCATCGCCCACCCGGCTCGTAGGGGGTTGGCGGGCGGATAACATCGGAGTGACGGAGGGGTAACTTCCCTCCCCGCACGCCGAGCGGGTGAATGCGGGGTGCCTATCTTGGGCGGCTAGGGTCGGGTCGCTCGCTGGACGCCGCGCGGCTTGCGCTCGGCACGCTCGGGCAGGTCGCTGACCACCAGGGCCGGGAACCTTTCCCACCGGTCGACCACCTGGGCGGCTCTCACCTCGCGGGCGGGCGGGCGAAGGGGAGGCACGGGCCGGTACCGTTCGAGTCCCGTATAGAGGAACGGGAAGAGCCCGGCGGCCCGGGCCCCCTCGATATCGTACCGATCGTCGCCGACGTGGGCGGAGCTCGCGGCCGACGCCCCGAGCGCGCGCATGACCTCCCGGAACGGCTCCGGGCGCGGCTTGGAGAACCCCCGTTCGCAGGAGAGGATCACGACGTCGAGCTCGGCGGCGAGTCCGTGCTGGGAGAGCAGCTCCCGCGTCGCGTCCCCGCTCTCGTTCATCACCGTCGATACCAGCCCGGTCTTCACCCCCGAGCGACGGAGGGACCGGACCGCCTCCCGGCCCCCCGGGGCGGTGCGCACGTCCGCGGCCCGGATCAGGCGGTCGAGCTCCTCGACGATCTCCTCGACGGGAAGGACCACGCCGAGGCGTCTCGCGAGCCAGGCCGCATGCCTCGGCACCGAGGGGGCCCGTCCCCGAGCATGGGCCGCCTCGCCCCAGGTCTCCGTCTCCTGGAGCGCGCGGAGCGACTGTGGCCGGCTCAGCCCGAGCCGGAGCAGGGGGGCGGTCCACACGCGACGGCGGGCCGCGGCGACGCGGCGCTGTTCGGACCGCCGGAGGTACAGCAACGTGTACCAGAGATCGAAGGTGACGGCCCGACGAGGCCCGTCCGAGCCGAGGTGGCCCGGGCCGCCTACGGTCGCCGGGCGGAGTCTCCCGACAGGTCCGTCGTCGCGCCGTTTGCGGAGTTTCGCTCGGGGTTCGGGGCGGGCGGCTCCCGGCGCGCTTCGGGGCATGGAGCGGGGGTCTCGCGTTACGAGGGTCGGGCGGATCGGGGGAAGACGACTCTCGGCATTCGCTGGCTCCTACCGGCGGGACAGCTGGCTCTGGGCGACCAGCTCCGCGACACGTTTCGAGACCTCCGCGGTGACGGCATCGCGCTCCTCGGGCTGCCGAATCAGCACGGTCACGGTGAGGTCCGTGGACTGGGCGCTTCGCGCCCGGGTGACGAGCACGGGAGGGAACCGGGGGTCGAGCCGAAGGCGGAGCTTCCCCAGGCTCTTCCGCAGGTCGCTCTCGAAGCGGGCGAGATTGACGCTGCTTCCGATGGAAAACGGTACGTTCACCTCCCGCCAGGCCTGGGGGGATGTGTTCGTCACCACCTCCCGCACGAACAGCGAGTTCGGTACCGAGATGAGCGTGTCTTTCTCGCTCAGCAGCACGGTCGTGATGGGGTTGATCTCGATGACCTTTCCCGAGTACCCCGCGACGCTCACCGTATCTCCGAGCCGGAACGGCGTGTAGATGTCGGAGAAGTACCGGGCCCCAAGGTTCTGGAGCGGCTCGCGAAGGGCGACGACTCCGGCGACCCCGAGGATGAACACGACCAGCAGGAGGACGTCCGCGCTGACCCCCAGCTCCTGGATCGCGAACGTCCCACCGATCAGCCAGACGACCACGGTGCCGAGGCGCCCGGCCGCGGCCGAGACCTGGGGCATGCTCTGCCCGATGCCCCGCCCGAGGAGCACCCCGGCGAGGCGGCCGACCGCCCACGTGACGAGGAGGATGACCGCGAAATAGATGTACGGGATCCAGAACGCGAGCGGGGGAAACGTCATTCAGCCGCTCACCGCCTCCTCGAGGAGCAACGCCTCGGCGCGCGAGGCCGCCTCCATCGTGCACAGCCTCATCGTCTCCAGGGCGCGCTCGGCCAGCTTTCGGCCCAGCCCTTCGGGGTCGGTGAGGAGCGCCTCCATCCGGTCCGCCAGCGCGCGAGTGTTCTCCGGGTCGACGAGGAGGCCGTTCTGTCGGTGTTGCACGAGCTCCGCGACCCCGGCGTACTTCGAGACGATGGTCGGCTTGCGGTGGAGCCAGCTCTCGACCACGACCAGCCCGAACCCCTCCCGGACCGAGGGGAGCAGCGTGAAGTCGCACCGTTCGTAACAGGCGTCCAGTTCGCGCTGGGTGACGTGGCCCGAGAACAGGACCCTCCCCTCCACGTGGAGCTGGCGGGCCAGGCCCGCCAGCGCGTCCCGCCACCGAGCCGACTTGGAGAGCCCGAGCCCGGTCTTGGCGCTCGAGAAGCTCCCGTCGCCCACCAGGAGGAGCTTCAGGCTCGGGTGGCGCCGCGCGAGCCGGGCGAGGGCGCGGACCGCCCGGTCCTGGGCCTTCTGCGGGTCCATGCGCGCGACGACCAGCGCGACGCGGTCCTCCGGCTCCACCCCGAACCGCTGGACGGTCGCCCGGACCTCGTCCGGGGGCGGCACGGAGTACTCGGTCTCGTCCAGGTACGGGTAGAGCTTCACGGCTCGCCCGGTATAGCCGAACTCCTTGAGCTGGGCCAGGTAGCGGTCCGTGCTCACCACGACCGTGTCGTAGCGGTTCAGGTACCCGGTCATCGCCGGCCGCCAGGACTCGGGGATGTCGGAGGCGGCGAACGGGATGTGCCAGCGGAAGAGCTTCGGCTTGAGCGTGCCGAGCATCTCGCCGATCGCGAGTTGCTGGAAGTCGTGGATGTAGAACAGGTCGAAGTCGTACTTTGCGTCCAGGCTGTGGATCAGCTCCGCGGTCAGTCGGTTGTAGTAGGCGTACTCACTGAAGTCGTCGCTCCAGAACAGGTTGCCCGAGCCGTCCTCCTGGCGAAGTCCGTGGACCGTGCCCCAGATCGTCTCCTTGACGTTCCCGTAGGCGGCCAAGCGCTCTGGGGGGAGCGCGACGTTGTGGAGGGTCAGGTCCTCGAGGCGCACCTCCCGCGGGGCGTACGGGTTGAGCGAGACCCAGTGGGCCTCCCCGAGCAGCTTGTCCCGGTGCAGCCGACGAAGCAGAGGGTAGACCATCCGGGTGACGCCCCCCGGGGAGAAACGGTAGTCCACCCCCTCCTCGAGCTGGCTGAGGAGCTGGCTATCCGGTGGTCGGACGGGTACGGAGTCGGGGCTCTCCGCCTGGGGGAAGAGGAGGAGCGGCGTCTGGGTGTTGACGCAGATGTCGAGAGGTTGATCCGTTGGCATAGAGACTCATGAGAGCCGGGCCGAACGTGCCCGGAGGGAGCCACCGGCTGGTACAAGTGGTTTCCCGTTTCTCATTACGCTTCCGCCCCGGAGAGGCTCGTAGACCTACGCGGTCTCCGGGTGCCTCCCGGGCGGGAGGAGCCCGACGGTCCGGCTCCGCGACCTCCGTGCCCTCGGCGAGAGAGAACTCGCCCGGGGTCGCGCGCGACCGTCCCTGGACGCCCCCGGGACACGAGGAACGGAGCCGCTGGGTCCACCGGGCGGCGGCGCCCCGCGGACGGGGGACGGGCGGCGGCCACCCATGCCCTCATCCGCGGACTCTTCCTCGCGAGGCCGGCCGGAAGATGTCCGAGATGAACTTCGTCGCGCGGTTCTTCGTCAACCGGTCCGCCGCCCGGCGGAGTGAACGACGGGCGGCCTGGATCCGTCAGAACGCACGGGTCCCGGCCGGTGCATCCTGCCTCGAGATCGGCTGCGGGGTCGGGGCGCTGGCGGCGCGTCTGGTGGATACCCTGCACCCAGCGAAGTACGTCGCGACCGACCTCGACCCGCGGCAGCTCGAGGAAGCGACACGCTCCCTGAGCCAGAGATACCGGGGTCCCCCACCCCCCACGCTCGAGCTCCGTCGGGCGGACATGCTCCGGCTCCCCTTCCCGGACGCTTCCTTCGACGTGGTGCTGGCTTTCGTGGCCCTCCACCATGCGAGCCCGGTGCACCACGATTTCAGCCAGGTCCCCCGGGCGCTCGGGGAGGCCGACCGAGTCCTCCGACCCGGAGGCCTGTTCCTCTATTCCGAGCTCTTCCACCAGGAAGCGATACGGAAGTGGCTGACCGACCACGGCTATAGCATCTCGGGAGTTCAGCGGGGATGGAGGCTCGAGAGCGTCGTGGCCACGAAATCCGCGACGCCCGGGTGAGGGGGCGATGGGAGACCCAAGACGATGACGGAGACGGTCGCGGGCCGCCCCGTCGTGGACGGGGTCGGGATCATCCCTGGGTTCGTCAACAGCTATACACTGCGATCCGGGGAGGAGACCTACCTCATCGACACCGGCTTTTCGCGGAAGGCCCCGAAGATCGTGCGGGCCTTCGAGGAGGCGAAGCTGCCGCTCGACCGGGTCGGCAAGGTGCTCCTGACCCATCATCATATCGATCATATGGGCGGGGCCGCGTACCTGGTCGCGAGCACGCGCGCGGCGCTCGCCTGCCACGACGAGGACGCGCCGTTCGTCGACGGGCGGGTCCGACCGCCGATGCCGCTCCTGATGCGGCTGTTCATGCGGGTCCACCCGGCTCCGGTGGCGGTCCGCCTCAAGGAGGGAGACCGAGTCGGGCCGCTGGTCGTCCTCCATGTCCCGGGACATACCCCCGGCGAGGTGGCGTTCTATGACGCGGCCGAGAAGACCCTCTTCTCCGGGGACTCCGTGGTGGAGCACGAGGGGCATCTGTCGATCCCAGCGGCAAAGTATGCCTCCAACCTCGAACAAGCCGTCCAGTCCCTCGAGCGGCTCCGAGCGCTGGACGTGGAGGTCCTCCTCCCCGGCCATGGGGTTCCGGTGTCCCGGAATGTCGCCGCGCTCCTCGACGACCTAATACGGCGCGCGCCCGCCGACTACCTCCACCGTCCTGCGAAGTGACCCGCCCCTGGGCGGCGGGCTCAGGAGGGGCGAGGGACGAGGGCCACGTGCGGGGGACCGGAGTTCAGGTCCGCGGTGACGACGTGGCCGGGAAAGACGGGGCGGATCCCCCGGACGATGAGTCCCACCTCATCTCGATGGAGGCCGAACTCCATGTCCGCCATCCGGCGGACCCCGGCGGCGCACGCCAGTCCGGGCCCGAGGAGCCCGATGACCAGGTTCCCGATCTGACGCGAGCGCTTGACGCCGTAGTAGAACAACGGGAGCGACTTCTCCGCGCCCATCAGCGTTTCGAACACCTCGAAGGCGGTCAGCTCGACGAAGGGCCTCTTGCGGCCGCCCTGGACCACCCGCTCCGCCGCGACCATCTTGGCGAGCGCCGCGGTCCTCTCCTTCTTCTGCTCGGGGCTGCTCCTCCCGAACTGCGGGATGCCCTTGTTCAGGGTGACCACGTACGACAGGCCCTCGTCCTCTCCCACATAATCGACGATCCGGACCCGACTGTCGAACCGCCGGCGCGTCACGTAGCGCGTCAACCGCGCCCGAAAGTCGTGCGGGGAGTCATGGGCCGGAAGGATGGCGACGATCCCCCGCGACTGGTAGAGATGGTTCAGGAGCGAAGGGGCGAGGACGAGGTCGAGGTCCTCCCGCCCGACCGTCTCGTCGGTCGAGAAGAGCGCCATACTCCCGCGGGGGAACCCTCCCCCGATCAGTCGGTCGAAGTCCGGTATGCCGGAGGAGAACCGTCCGTCCGGGTCGGGCGTCGGTGTCCAGCCGTTCGGCGTTGGGGCGAGTTTCGCGCGGGCGCGCATGGACGAAAGATGGCCGAAGGGGGTTCTTAGACTCATGCCCACTTTGAGAGAAATCTACTGACGGTAGAGCGGGTCCGTCTCCCGGTGCCGCGCCACCCCGGTTCGGTCGGCCTCCCGCACGTTTCCGGCACGACGGTCGGGATACCGGTGGTTGGGTCCTCCGCGCAACCGGCCGGTGGCTCGACCTTCGTCGGTCCGTGCCACCGCGGCCGGGGGTCTATCGGTTCGCCGCGGGCTGGGCGCGCCCGCTCCCGCTCTCCGACCGCGGGCCCGGTCCGGCCGGCGCGGCGCCCCCCCGGAATCGCCGGTCGCCCACGCACACCTCTGGATAACCGACAAGCGGCCACGCGGCTTCCTCTGGCTCGATATCTTAATCCCCCCCTTCCCCGAGCGCGGGTCACCGGAGGCGGGATACGTCCGGGGAAAGGTCCACGCCGTGGCGTCTTCGTTCACCGGAGGGAATCTGACGCACCAGCCGTACCATTGGATGCTCGCGCTGGCCGAGGCCGCGGGGTTCGCCGCGCTGCTCCTAGTCCTCATCGGCACCTGGCCCGAGGTCGGCCGCTACCCGGCGTTCGCGGGCCTCGTGGTGGTATCGACCGGGCTCGCCGGCGTCCTGGTCGTACGGGAAGGCGTCCGGGCACTCGACCGGGAAGAGGACTCCCTGGCCCAGTCCCGGGGGACGGCGACCGACCCGGCCTACCGGGGACTCTCGGAGCGCGCGCTCGGCCGGCTTGAACTGAGGAGGGTTCGTGGCCCCCACCCGGAAAGCGGGATTGGACGCGCTGCCGTCTCGGCGACGGCTCACGTGGGGGACGAGTTCTGGGGACGATGGCTGCTACCCCACGCGGACTCCCTGGGGGCGGAGCTGGTGGGTCCCGTCCCCGCGACCCCCTACCTTCCTCCGGTACCCGGCGCGCTCGCCCCGTACTCGGCGCGGGACGCCGACCTGGTCTTTGTCGGACGAGGCAGTCCGGCCGGCCGAGCCGAACCTCGACCGGCCCGGCCGCACCCTCCCCGGAACTCGGCCGCTGCCCCCGTTTATCTCTCCTCCGGCGGATCGACCGCGGGGGATCGGGCGATCACCACGATCGGGGGTCGCGCCTTCTCGGAAGAGGAGCTGGACCGCTTGTTCCCGCCCGACACGAGCCCATGGAGTCCGCCGTCGCCGGGCAACGGGCCGTCGCCGGAGCGCGGGGTGCCCCCGCCTCAAGCGCCGGAGACTCCCATCGCTCGGCCCTCGCCGGGGCCCTTGGAACGGGCCCTGCGGGCCTCCGCGGCTCCTCGAATGCCGGGGGTCGGGGCGCCCGAGCCGTACGCGCCCTCCGGAGCAGGATCGGTCCTCGCAGCGGTTCCCGTCGGGGTGACAGACTATGCTGCGCCGTTCTCCGAGTTCCCGGGGACCGGCGGGACCACGGAGCGGATGAACCACCCGCTCCACCTCGAGGCTCTCAACCCCATCCCACCCCACCTCCGATCGGCCGGGGGCTCCCCCCCGCGCCGCCCCCCTGCGGTCGAGACGGCGCCACCTCTCCGGCCCAACCCGGCGCGGAGCTGCAGCATGTGTGCGCGTCAGCTCTGGGATTTCCGGAGCTGGGGGGATTGCCCGGAGTGTGGGGATCCGATCTGCGAGCACTGCCTTCGTCTATCGTTCCTCACCGGGGCCGAGGGACACTGCTGGGACTGTCGGGAAGCCCCGGAGTGGCCGGCGGCGACCTGAGGACGAACCTCGACGCCGTGCGGGGCGCACGGATCGCGCCCACGAGGACATCCGCGACCCGTGCCACGCGCTCCCCCCGCCGTCGTCTCCCGACTCCGCCCCGGAGGGTAGAGTCGTACCACCGAGGGGTTTCGGAGCCGGGGGTGCGGTGCGAGTCGGGGCCTGGTCACGAAGGAGGTACGACGCGGGGGAGCGCCAGTTGATTGAGTTCCTCGAAGCCGATCGCGCCGTCCACGAGGGAGTGGAACGTTCCCTCGGTCAGCACCTCCTGGCTGATCCGCTGGAGGAGCCCCATCGTAGCGTAGGCGGCGGACGGTCCGAAGCTCACCCGTTTGACACCGAGGCGTTCGAGCTCAGCGACCGGCGGCAGTCCCTTTCGCACCATGACGTTGACCGGGCATTGGAGCGCCTCCACCACGGTCTGGATCGACTCGGCCTCGGTCAGACGCATCGGGTACACACAGTCGGCCCCCGCGTCGCGGTAGGCGATGCACCGTCGGATGGTCTCCCGGAGCAGCTCCTCCGGGGTCCCCGGGGACTTCCACAGGGCGTCGGTCCGGGCATTGATGACGAGGGGAACCTCCAACGAGCGACCGAGCTCTCGGATCGCCTGAATCTTCCGGGCCTGCCCCCGGACTGGGAAGAGGCGTTCCCCCACCGGGTCGTAGTCCTCGAGGTTGACCCCCACGGCGCCGGCCCGCAGTACCTGCCGGACGGTCCCCACGACCCCCCGCGGCCCTCGCCCGAAGCCCGCGACCACATCCGCGCTCAACGGGATCGCGACCCGCTGTGCGATCCGGGCGATGGCCCCCACCATCTCCCGTCGGGGAATCTTCTCCCCGTCGGGGTACCCGAGCGAGACCAGGAGCGCTGCGCTCGACGTGGCGACGGCGGGGAACCCCGCGTTCTCGAACGCCCGGGCGCTCGCCACGTCCCACGCGTTCGGAAGGAGCAGGGGACGGGGCTGGTGGTGCAACCGGCGGAACTCCTCGGCCTTTTCCGACTGGGTCGTCATGGGTCGGCTCATACCGGTGAGGCGGTATCCCCTCTTAGGCCCGCGGGCGGCCGACCCACTCTTGCTGACCTGTGCTGGGGAGCGTTCGGGTCGGTGGAGTCCCGTCCACTCCCGGGTCGTCCGGGGCGGGTCCACCGGGAGGTCTCGGCAGGACGCAGCGTGCGGACTCCCGGCTCGGACACGAGCGCTAATCTACCGTGGGCCGATGCCCAACCGTGACCACGTCCCGGCAGCTCGCCGCAGTGATGTTCACGGATATCGTAGGGTACACCGCCCTGTCGGAGAGCGATGAGGCCGGGGCCCTGCGGCTGGTCCGGGAGCAGGAGGAGATTGTTCGCTCCCTCCTTCCCGGCCATCACGGCCGCGAGGTCAAGTCCACCGGAGATGGCCTCCTGGTGGAGTTCGACAGCGCCCGAGAGGCGACCCAGTGCGCGGTGGAGATCCAGCAGCGGCTGCGGGTGAGGGAGGACCAGCAGGGGGTAACCCCGCTCAAGGTCCGGGTGGGGATCCACCTGGGGGACGTCGAACGCCGGGGCGCCGACATCTTCGGGGACGCCGTCAACATCGCCTCGCGCGTGGAGTCGCTCGCCGATCCGGGCGGGGTGTGCATCTCTGAGCATGTGTTCGCCCAGGTCCGCAACAAGGTGCCGTACCAACTCGAGCCCCTCGGGCCGAAGAGCCTCAAGGGGATTCGCGAGCCGGTGACGATCTATCGCGTCGTCCTGCCGTGGGGGACGCCAACCCCCGAATCCCCAAGCCCGGGCCTCACGCGGCTGGCGGTCCTTCCGTTCGCCAACATCAGTGCCGAGCCGAACGACGAGTACTTCGCGGACGGGCTGACGGAGGAACTGATCACCGTCCTTTCGGGCCTCGAGGAGCTCCAGGTGATCGCCCGCACGTCGGTGACACAGTACAAGTCGACGACCAAGTCCATCGCCCAAATCGGGTCCGAGCTCGGAGTATCCACCGTCCTGGAGGGAAGCGTGCGCCGGGCCGGCTCGCAGCTCCGGGTCACCGTGCAGCTCATCGATGTCGCGACCCAAGGTCACACGTGGGCGAGCACGTTCGACCGCCAGCTGAACGATGTGTTTGCGGTCCAGGCGGAGATCGCCCAGCAGGTGGCCCGGTCCCTCCGGGTCAAGGTCCGCCCCGCCCAGGAGGCTCGACTTCGCGCCCGGACGAACATCCGCCCGGACTCCTACGTCGCCTACCTACGGGGCCGGGCGATGTTGCACGTCGTCTCGGGGGCCGGGCTCAAGGGCGTGGACGATCTCATCGAAGAGGCCAGTCGCCTGGACCCGGAGAACGCCGCCGCCTATGCCGCCCTATCGGAATCCACGACCGACATCGGGATCGAGTGGGCCTCCGCGCGGATCGCCGAGACGCTGCTGACGGAGGCTCGCAAGCACTTCGAGGAAGCGATCCGTCTCGACCCGGAGAACGCCGCCGCTTACACTGGCCTCTCGGACGCGATCTACATTGACGCCTTCGAGATGTCGCACCGGTGGAGCAGCCAGCCGACCCCGCGGGTTGATGACCGCAAGGCGACCGCCGAGTGCCAGTCGCTCGTCGAGAAGGCGTTGCGGATCGACCCCGGCCTGGCCGAGGGGCACGCGTCCCTCGGCCGCCTGCTGCTCCACGACTCTGGATACGCGAGCGCCGAGGAGGAACTGAAGCTGGCCCTGACCTTGAACCCGAGCTACTCGGCGGCCCGGACCTGGTATGCGAACCTGCTCTTCCAGGACGGAAGGACGGAAGAGGCGCTCGACCAGGTCACGGCGGCCGAAGAGCTCGACCCCTCCTCCTACGCCGCGCGCGTCAACCTCGCCCTGAACCTCGTGGGTCTCGTCTCGCGGGGTCCCCTCTTGGATGGGTACCGCGCCGTCTACTACGCGGTCACCGGACGCACGGACAAGGCCGAGGAGTCCCTCCGGCGCCTCACCGCCCTCGATGACGGGGTCCGCGGGAGGGCCCAGTTGATGGCGGTCGCCTACGCCTACCTGGGAGACCTCGACCGGTGCTTCCCATCTCTCAGGCTCGCGCTCTCCCGTCGGGAGACCCACCTCGCCTGGTGGAAGGCCGCTCCGAGGCTCGGGTCCCTCCGGGAGGACCCCCGGTTCGGGAGCCTGGCCGAGCCCTGAGACGGGCGACGCGGGACCGAGACGGGGCGCGCGAGCGCAGGCTCGGTCCCCGGCGGGGACCCGCTGGGTCAATCTACCCGGGCGAGGACGCTCAGCGCCTCTACCGTGGCCCATCGGCTCGGCTCGTTCGGGGGCTCGAGACGCAACGGGAACACGGGGCCCGGGAACTCGTAGCCGCCCCGGCCCGGGTCGAGGTCGGGATGGTCGGCGTCGAGCGCCCAGGTCCCGTCCGCCCGTTGCTTCTCGCGGAGCCAGCGGAGCGCGGGTCGGAGGCGGGAGTCGGAGCCATACCCGAGCCGGGTGAGGATCCGGAGCCCGACCAGGAGGTCGTAGTAGTAGTGGTTCGGGTAATGGATGCGGAACCAGGGCGGGTAGCGGACCCTGCCTTCGTCCATCAGGTGACGACGGAGGTAGAACTCCGCGCCGCGGGCGATCGACCGACGCACGGCTTCGTCCCGAGCGCTCTCGGGGATCTCGCCGAGGGCTGCGAGCCCCTCCCAACCGTCCAGCGTGCCGCGCCGCGAGGGGAAGCAGTGCCAGCCGCCGTCGGACTTCTGGGTCCGCACGATCCACGCGATGCACCGCTGGACGGCGGGGTGGTCGAGATAGCCGAAGCGAACCAGGGCACGCACCGCATTACCGGTGGCGCAGATCTCGCCCGTGCGGCCGGAGAGGTCCCCCCCGCGGGTGCTCCATCGACGTAGGATCAGGTCGGCGGCCCGCCGGACCCGAGGGTCGTCCCGGGTGATCCCGAGGTCGGCGAGGACGATCACGCGCCAGTTCGCGACGATGTACTTGGGCCGGTAGAGCTCCGGAGCCGAGGACCCAGGGGTGCCCCAGTGCCCGTCGGGGAATTGATCCTCCAAGAGCCCGGCCGCCCATCCGGTCCGTCCGATCGCCTTCCGCGCCCGGCGTACCGCAGGGTCGCGCGGCGGGCGACCGTCCACCTCGGTCCAGAACCGGAACCGGACGCTGGGGTCCGACGCCGAACCGGTCAGCCACCGCCGGATACGGCCAGGCACGCGCATGGCTCGGGCCATGAATCCGGTCCATTTACTCTTCCGGGGACCGACTCCGCGGGGTGAGCCGGACCCCAACCCCGGGAATCCCTCCGGACCTCCACGGACCGTGAGCTACCGCCTCCCAGGCCGGGGCCGACCCCCGTAGGAGACTTCGGATTCATGCGGAACCTGCGCGCGCCTCAGCCTTCCGGCTCGCACGGGAGTCGGCCACGAGCGAGCTGGCCTCCCCGGGTCAAGGTCGTGGGGCCGAGTCTTTCGCGGGGTTCTCGGCCGGTGGGGCCTGAGCGGGGTGGCGAGGCTGGTATCGGTAGAGCAGGTAGGCGAGGATGGCGACGTAGAGGAGCACGCCTCCGACGATCGCCAGGGCAACGTTCAGCCACACTCTCGAGGTGCCTTCGTCCTGGATGTACCCGAGAAGCGCCGAGAGGAGTGCGGTGGCGACCAGGCCTAAAGCGACCTGGAGGCGGCTGGGGCGGCGCTTGTAAAAGGCGATGGAGATGAGACCCGGTAGAATCATGGAGCCCCGTTGGACCCCCGAACCGGCCTCTCTTGAAATATGCTATCGTGACCTCCTCCGGCCTCGCGGGGCGGTGCCACGCCGCGTCCGGGCAGGGGGGCCAGGGCAGTACCAGCGGGATGGCCCCCGGGCGCCGGGTCCCGGGTCCACCCCCCAGCTCGCCCGTCCCGGGTCGACGCTGGAGACCTCCGAGGGGGGGCGGTCCACGAGAGGTGGCAGTGCTAAAGAGGACCTCTCGATGACACCGGCTCGTGCCTCCCGTTCCCCCGATCCCCGAAGCTCCGGTGGAGCCCTATCGGGTCAAAGTCGTCGAGTCGATCTCCCTGCCTTCCCGGGAAGAGCGCGAGCGCGCGCTCCAGCGGGCCGGCTACAACCTCTTCAATCTCCTGTCCGAGGAGGTGTACGTCGACCTGCTGACGGACTCGGGAACGTCGGCCATGAGCGACCGGCAGTGGGCCGGGATGATGCTCGGAGACGAGGCGTATGCCGGGAGCCGAAACTTCGTCCACTTCGAATCGACGGTACGGGAGCTCACGGGGTTCCCGCATGTCCTCCCGACGCACCAAGGACGGGCAGCGGAACACCTCCTCTTCACGCAGTTCGCTCACCGGGGGGACATCGTGCCGAGCAACATGCACTTCGATACGACCCGGGCTCACGTGCTGCGGGTCGGGGCCAAGCCCCTCAACCTCGCGGTGCCCGAGGCGTACGACCCGGCGAGCCCGCATCCGTTCAAGGGCAACCTTGAGGTCCCGAAACTGGTCGAGCTCCTCGAGGGACCCTCCGGGGCTTCCGTCCGGCTCGTGATGGTCACCATCACCAACAACACGGGCGGGGGTCAACCCGTTTCCCTGGCCAACCTGCGGGAGGTTTCCCGGGTCTGCCACGAGCACGGGAAGCCCCTCTACCTGGATATCTGCCGGTGGGCCGAGAACGCCTACTTTATCCGGAGCCGGGAACCGGGTCAGTCGGATCGTTCCGTCCCCGAGATCGGTCGCGAGATCTTCGGACTGGCCGACGGGGCGACGATGAGCGCCAAGAAGGACGGGCTGGTCAACATCGGCGGCTTCGTGGCCACTCGGGACGAGAAGCTTGCCGCTCGGCTGAAGGAGGACCTCATCCTCTACGAGGGATTCCCTACCTACGGCGGGCTGGCCCGCCGGGACCTCGAGGCGATCTCCATCGGCCTACGGGAGGCGTCCGACGAACGGTACCTCGAGCACCGGATCGGCCAGGTCCGTTTTCTGGCGGACCTCCTGAGCGTCGGCGGCGTCCCGATCATGCAGCCGCCCGGCGGCCACGGCGTCTATCTCGACGTCCCTCGCTTCCTTCCGAACCTTCCCGCCGACCAGCTCCCCGGGCAAGCCCTGGTCGTCGAGCTGTACCGGGAAGGAGCCATCCGCACCGCCGAGATCGGAGCGATCATGTTCGGGGATGGGGAGACCCCGCCCGCCCGCTCGCTCGAGCTCGTACGGCTCGCCATCCCCCGGCGGGTGTACTCCGAGAGTCATCTCCGGTACGTCGCCAAGGTCGTTCGAGCCGTCTGGGCACGACGGGAAGCCGTCCGCGGCCTGCGAATGGTCGAGGCACCGGAGCACCTGCGCCATTTCACGGCCCGCTTTGCCCCTCTCGGCCACTGAGCGGGCCACCACCTGCCCGCCACGTGGTGTACGCCGCGGGCGGGGCGTAGGGTCCGCCCGTCTCGCATGCGAGGACCAGCCCATGAACGAACGCTCGGATTCTGCCCCCTCTCGGCCCAGCATCCTGCTTGACGTTCGGACGCCTCTCGCCAGCCGCCTTCGTCGCGAGCGTCCCATCGCTCGGTCACCGACCCGAGCGCAGGCCACGCGGAGCGGCGGGCGATCTAGGAGCCGGCGGGACTGGGAACGGACCCGGCTCCGCCGACGTCGGGCTGTGCACCGACCTTGGAGAGGAACTCGTCCGCCTGGTCGGTCAGGGCCAGGGACCGCGCGCGCTCTCCCATGCGTCCATACGCGGAAGCGAGCCAGAGCAGGGTCTCGGCCCACTCATATTGCCATCCGATCCGCTTCCAGAGGCGGACCGACTCCTCCAGCGGAGCGATGGCGGAGGAGTCTCCCGGTCGGACCATCCGCACCCATCCCTCCGCGCGGGTGCGGAACGCGTGCCCCAGGTCCTGCCCAAATCTCTCGGCGAGGTCCGTCAGTTCTCGGAGGCTCCCCTCCGCCTCGTCGAGGTGGTTAGCGTCCAGGAACGCCCGCACGATCAGGGAGAGAGCTTCGAAGAGGCCGATGGCGTCCATCGCGGGCGGTCCGGCCTTGCGGCACAGGTCGCAGGCCGTGCCGAGGTGATCGACCGCCGAGAGCGCCTTCCTTCGCCGCAGAGCGCACCGCCCGAGGGCGATCTGCGCCTGAGCGCGGGCCCCCCAATCCCCCCCCTCGGCCAGGAGACGCTCGGCCTCCCAGAGGAGCTTCTCCGCGCGGTCCATCTCGCCCCGCGCGAGCGCTACCTCGGCGAGGACGGTGATCGCGAACGGCCGCTCGCGCCGAGGGTCACCGGCGGCGAAGGCACGGTGCTCGAGGGCGATCCGCTCGGCCCGCTCGAGGTCCCCGAGCCGCCACTCGACGTGGGTCATGACCGATCCCTTCACGAACATCTCGAACAGCTTGTCCTCCCCCCTCCGGGAGTACTCGATCGTGTCTTCCGCCCTCCGCCGCGCACCCCGTCCGTCCCCGCGCATCTGGAGGAGCGCGATGGCCTGGAGGATCATCGCGTTCGTCACCACGACCCTCTCGCCCGCCCGGGTGGCCAGGTCGAGGGCAGAATCCAGGTACTCCCAGACCTTCGCGCCCTCCTCCGTGGGAACGACGCAGGCCAGCATCATGCGCGCCGACGCTTCCTCCCGGAGCGCCCCGACCCTCCTCGCCACGTCGATCGCTCGGAGCCAGTTCTCCGCCGCCTCGGGCATCCGTACCTCCTGGAACTTCACCAAAGCCGTGACGTGGTAGAGGCGGGCCAGCTCGACGCTCGGCGGTCCGGTCTCGAGGAGCCGACGTGCCTTGTCGACGTGCTGCATCGCTCGGACGGGCTCATTGTTCATGGTCATTCGCATCGCGATGGCGTTGTGGACCCTTCCCGCCTCCACGTTCCGCCCGAGGCGCTCGTAGACTTCGGCCGCTTCGCACTTCGAGCGGTAGGCTTCCGAGTTCTTCCCGAGAAGGTCGAGCTGTTCCCCGGCCTTGAACAGGATCTCGGCCCGGCGCCTCTCGTCCGGCCTCGACTCCAGCAGCTCCCGGGCGATGCCGTACTGGCGAAGCGTCTCCTCCCGCGCATACAGCCGGGCCGCCTCCTCGGCGGCGAGCAGGGTGTACTCGAGCGCCTTCTCCAGCTCGTTGGCGCGACGGAAGTGGTGGGCGAGCTCCGCCGCCGGGACGGGAAGCCCCTCGGCGGCCAGCGACTCTAGGACGCGGGCCGCCTCCGAGTGGTAGCGCGACCGCCGCGCCAGAGTGATCTCCTCGTAGAGCGTCTCCCGGACCGGCCGGTCGGTGAAGGCGTACGTCGGCCGGCCGGATCCGACCGATTGCTCCTCCAGGATGCGGCCCCGTAACGCCTCTTCGAGCCGAGTCAGGAGCTCCTCCGGTGCGACTCGGGTCATCCGCTGCAGGGCGTCGAACGAGAACTGGAACCCGAGCACGGAGGCCGGTCGGAGAATGTCGACGGTGGGTTCCTCCAGCTCCCCTAGCCGCCGACGGGCGACCGACTGCACCTCGGGAGGAAGCTGAACCTCGGCACCGGGTTTGGGAGCCCACCCTTCCTCGGTCCATACGAGGGAGCCCGCCGCGAGCACGGACCGGAGGAGGGCCTCGAGGATCCGCGGATTCCCCCCGGACTTTTCGATCAACAGCGGGGCGAGTTCGCCTCCCGAGGTGGGTAAGCGTCCCCGGAGCATCTGAACGAGCAGCTGGGTCGACGTCGGTGGATCGAATCGCTTTAGGGGGATCTGCTCCAGTCGACGCTCGCCGACCAATCCGGCGACAAGCGCGTCGAGGTCCCGGCCCATCGAGGGGTCCTCGTCCCGGTAGGCGATGAGTACGAGGACTCGACGGCCACCGAGGCGTCGGGCGACGTACTCGAGGAGTTGAAGGGAGGCACTGTCGGCCGCTCGGAAGTCGTCCAGCGCGACGACCACGGGCGCCTCGCGAGCCAAGTTCTCGAGGAACCGAAGGAACCCCTCGAAGAGGCGAGGCTGCGAGAGTTGCGCCCCGGGAGCTGCCTCCGCTCCCGCCCCGAGGCGGGGTCCCAACTCTGGGACCAATTGGGCGATCTCGAGGGCGCAGTCCGTGCCTACCTGGTTCAAGAGGGTATCCGGCGCTTCCCGAGCAAATTCGCGCACCGCTTCGGACCAGGGCGCGAACGGCACGGAGAGTCCGCTCGGGTCTCCCCGGCCCCGTAGGACCCGTGTTCCTTCTCGCTCCGCCCGGGTCACGAATTCGTCGACCAAGCGGGTCTTCCCGATCCCGGCCTCCCCGGTGACCGATATCATCCTCCCTTCCGCCGCCTTCGTCGCGACGAGCCCCCGGCGCAGGTGGTCGAGTTCCGCCTTCCGGTCCGTGAACGGAGTCGCCTCGGACAAGCTCGGCGGTGTCCAGGGAAGTTCGACCCGATAGACCGTGACCGGGGAGTCCATCTCCCTCAGGACCGGGTGTTCCAGGAGTTTGAGCGGGTAGGGGATCTTGTTCTGGACCTGTTCCTGGATCGAGCCCGTGACGCAGACCCCTCCGGTCTCGGCGAGGGGTTCGATTCGCGACGCGATATTCACCGCGTCTCCGTAGACGTCGCTCTCGGCGTGAACGACGTCGCCCGCGTGGATCCCTACCCGGATGTCGATCCTCTCCCCCGCCGCTTCCCGGTTCCGCTCGAGGAGGGTCCGTTGCACCGCCACGGCGCATTCAGTCGCGTCCAGAGCGCTGTCGAACTCCACGACCGCCCCGTCCCCCATCGTCTTCACCTCCCTTCCTCGGAAACGGTCGAACACCGGCCGCATCAACCTCCGCTGTTCGTCGACCAGCCTCAGCGCCAGCGACTCGTCCCGCTGCGTGAGTGCCGAGAACCCCACCATGTCGGTGAACATGATCGCGGCGAGTCGGCGCGGACCTCCCGGAACGTACCCCAGGTCCGGCAGGGGCGACGACGCCCGGTCCGTGGACGGCGCCGCCCCCGACGCATGCCCCGGAGTCCACGGGAGTTCGGCCCGGTAGACCGCCACCGGGGACTCGATGTTCTTGAGTACGGTGTGCTCGAGCAGCTGGAGCGGGTAGGGGATTTTGTTCTGGACCTGTTCGCGCACCGAGCCGGTGACGCAGACTCCTCCGGCCTCGGCGAGCGGTTCGATGCGCGAGGCAATGTTCACCGCGTCGCCAAAGATGTCGTCGCGGTGCTGCTCCACGTCCCCGAGGTGAATCCCGATCCTCAACTCCACGGGCACGACGTTCGGCTGGGAGTTCCGCAGATACTGGCGGCGCTGGATCTCCGCCGCACACTGCATGGCCTGGATGGCACTATCGAACTCCACGAGCGCGCCATCCCCGAGCGTTTTCACCTCCCTTCCTCGGAACCGCTCCAAGAGCGGCCGAATCAGCTTCCGCTCCTCGTCGACCAGACGCAGGGCCAACGGCTCGTCTCGCTGCGCGATGGCCGCGTACCCCACCATGTGGGTGAACAAGACCGCGGCGAGTCGACGCCGTCCTTCGGGTACGGGCCCCGATAGAACCGCCAGGGAATAACAGCGCAGGTTCCCTCGGATGTAGAACGGAACGCACCCGCTGCCGTTGCTCGCTCCTCCTACCGGTCGGCGGGGGTAAACCGGAGGTCGGGTCCGGTCTCGTTACGTGACCTTGAACGTCGCCGTCGCCACTTGTCCACCCACGTCCGTCGCCGTCACCGTCGACGTCGTGGTGCCGCTCGGCACCTTGAACGTGCAGCTGAACGACCCCGTCCCCCCCGTCGAGAGCGAACCGCTCGTACACTTCGTGATCGACACTCCATCGAAGACGAGCGACTTCAGGGTCGTCGACACCGAGAAGCCCGTCCCGTACACCGTCACCGTGGCACCCACCGGCCCGCTCGCGGAACTCAAGGTGAGCTGGGGGGTCGTGACCGTGAACTTACCGGTCGCCTTCTGCCCACCTACGTCCGTCGCCGTGACCGTCGTCCCCACGGTTCCGCTCGGCACCTTCAGCACGCAGGCGAACAACCCCAGAGCGCTCGTCGTCAACGAACCGCTCGTGCAGCTCGAGGTCGTCACTCCGTCGAAGACCAGCCCTACCGGGCTGGACACCGAGAAGCCCGCCCCCGCCACCTGCACGGTCGCCCCCACGGGACCCTGGCTCGGGACCACCGCGATCACCGGTATCGTCACGACAAAGAGCGTGGTCGCCTCTTGGCCACCCACGTCCGTCGCTCTCACCACGAGCGTCGTCGTCCCGGCAGGCACCTTGAGGGTGCACGAGAAGGCGCCGCCCGCGCCCGTCGTGAGGGAAGACCCGCCCGTGCAGCTCGAAGCGGGGATCGCCACTCCATCGAAGTTCAGTCCCACCGGGCTGCTCACGGAGAAGCCGGTCCCGGCCACGGTCACCGTCGCGCCGATCGGTCCGAGCCCCGGGACCACCGTGACCTTGGGAGTCGTCACCAGGAACGCGTATGCCGCGGTCAGAGTACTCGTCGCCGTGTTCTCTCCCACTACTGAGTAGGACCCCGCCGACTCGCTCGGTACCGTGAACGTACAACTGAAATCGCCCGAGGTGTCCGTCTTGATCATCGTCCCGCTGAACGTGCCGTCGGAACAGGCGCCCGGCTTCTGGACCGCTCCGTTGAAGGAGACCGTCGCGCCCGACGAGGGGCTGAACCCGGAGCCGGTCACGGCGTACGTCGCCCCGACCGGGCCCTGGCTCGGGCTGACGGCAAGGGTAGGCACGGAGACGGTCAAGGCGAACGAGTTCGTCACCGTGTTCCCGTTGCTGTCCGTGACCGCTACCGTGATCGCGTACGACCCCTGCGAACTACCGCCGGGCGTGCACGTGAATGACGCGGTACCGGGGGACGGGAAGGAACATCCCGCCGGAAGCGCCCCCGACCACGCGTACGTGTAGCTGGGCCTGCCTCCGCTCGCCCCCGCCGAGATGGTCGTCACTTGGGCGATCTTCGCCGGATTCGGGGTCGCCGATGGGGAGACCACCAGCGCCGGATCTACCGTCACCTCCACCGCATTCGACGGGGACGTGTAGCCCGGCACCCCACTGTCCGAGACCACCGCGCAGTACCAGGTCGTCCCCACCGAGGCCGCGCTGGGGGTCAACGTCAGCCCCGACTCCCCGGTGTTCGTCGAGGAGGCACTGCAGGGGGAGCTGCTCGAGCTATACCACTCGACCGACGCGGTGTTCGGACCCGAGTACGCGACCACGGCCGCGAGCGGGCTCACCGTCTGCCCCACGTCGTAGCTGAGGGGTCCAGCCGGAACGACGCTCACCGATGGATCCGCCGTCACCGTCAGCGTGGACGAGCCCGTCGCTCGACTCCCGACCGAGTCGGTCGCCGTCACACTGACCGGGTCCGACCCGGCCGCCGATGGGGCGCAGCTGAACGAGGATCCGGTCTCCGTCGTCACGGGGCAGCCTGGTACCGTCCCGCTCCACAGGTAGGTATAGGGACCCACCCCGTTCGAGGTCCCGGCGGAGATCGTCGTGGTCTGACCCACATCCACCGGGTTCGGCGTCGCACTCGGCGAGACCGTCATACTCCCTCCCGGGTCGTTGACCGTCAGCAGGAGCGATCCCGTCACCCGGCTCCCCACCGAGTCTATCTCCGTCAGCGAGACTGGGTAGGATCCCGTGACCGTGGGCGTGCAACGGAACGACTCGGACGTTTCACTCGCCACCGTGCAGCCCGGCACCGTCCCGCTCCACCAGTAGGAGTACGGCCCCACTCCGCCGGAATCCCCCGCCGACACCGTCACGGCCTCGCCCGCAAGGGTCGGGTTCGGCGACGCGCCGGGCGACACCGTCAGCGCTGGGTCGACGGTCAGCATGAACGAGCCCGTCGCCTCGCTCGGGGTAGAGTCCGTCTCCGTCAGCGAGATCGAGTAGGATCCCGCCATCGACGGCGTGCAGCTGAACAATTCGGAAGTCTCGCTCGCCACCGTGCAGCCCGGCACCGTCCCGCTCCACGCATACGTGTACGGAGGTACGCCGCCCGTGTCCCCCGCAGATATCGTCGCGGCCGAGCCCACTTCGGTCGGGTTCCACTCCGCCGACGGGGATACCGCGAGCGTCGCGACCTCCCCGAGGGTGAAGGTAACTGGGATCTCGGGTGGGTTCGCCCCGCTCACGGTGAACGTCCCGCTCGCCGGGACGACGCCGTAGCCCCGCGGGCCGCTGATTGCGTAGCTGTACGTGCCATCGGGCAGGATGCTCGTAATCGTGCTCGTGGATGAGGTGACGGTCCCCGATAAGGGCAGACGACCCGTGACGTTGAACCACCAGACGCTCCCTGTCGGGAGGCCGGATTCCGTCACGGTTTCCGTGTAGCCCGAGGCGATCGTAGTCGTCACGGGGGCCGGAGGCACCGGCGACCCCGGCGTGCCGGTCACGGTCAACGTCCCGAGCTGGTCCTCGGCGGCGTAACCCGAAGGGGAAACCGGGATGGACCACGAGTATGTCTGGGGGGGAAGCAGGATGTTGACCGCGGCCGCGGTGGTGGTTACGCTGGTGTACAGCCAAAGGGACTGAGTCGCCTGGCCCATGGGGGGACCCCCGGGGGGCTTTTCCGAAGGACCACAGCTTGGGGGAGGGCCCCCGGGGGGTTTCTCCGAAGGGCCGCAAATGGCGGCGTCCCAGGTGCCGCCGGTGGGCAGGTCCTGCGCCCCGAACGACACCGATTCGGTGATCGTCGTGAGCGGGGCGTTGTCCCCCGGATAGATGTAGCTCGAGCAATAGTACCCCACGGGGTCGGCAGCGTACTCGCTGTACGACTCGGCGGGATTGCAGCTGTACCCCGGCTGGGCCGCCGCGGCGGCAGGGTAGCCATTCAGCGCGCTCAGAGGGGCGAGGAGGGTGGGCGCGTTCTCGTCGTAGAAGGTTGACTCCGAGTTGACCGCGCCATTGTCCCAGTTCAAGCTGACTCCTTGGTCCCACCAGGAGTTACCGCCTTGCGTGGACCCGCCCACGACGCTACCGGTGAGGGGGATGGTCGGGAATCCGGCCTCGGAATTCGGGGTGGTCGAGAGCGCGGCCCCTCCGACGAGGTAATTGACGACCGAAGCGCTCTCCGAGGGAATGTTCCACTGGGTGTCGGAATACAACTCGGACTGCCCCGTGACGAGATTGAGGGGCAGGAGCCAGGCGGTCGTCGGGGTGGCGAACAGGTTGTTGTAGATGAGGTCGGAGTCTTCGCCGACCTCCAACCCGAGGCCAAATTCGTACGGGAGGAGGGCGTCACATTGGGACGAGTCGGGGCACCCCAGCGTCGAGTCGATCTGGACGAACTCGTTTCCCCAGACGGTGTTGTAGTCGGAGGCGCCTAGCGCCGAGTACATCAGCAGCCCCTGACTCGGGGTGAAAAACGAGTTGCCGGCGACCAGGTTGTTCGAGGAGTCGTAGAAGACGACATCGAACGAATTGAAGTACAACGGGGAGTACCCCATCGCGCCGAACCAGCCGCCGATATTCGCCGCGTCCACGAGAGAAACGTTGCTGACGTCCCAGAACCAGTACTGAAGGTCGTTCGTCTGCGGAAGCTCGTCGCCCCAGGGCTGGGAGTCGTTCGTGGTCGCACTAAAGCTGGGGGGCTCGGCGAGTTCCACCGAGGAGTCGGTGCCGTCCAGGAACACTCCCGGGAAGACCGGGTACCCGTAGTCGTTGTACAGCCCGAAGTTCGACGAGAGCGCCGCGGGTTGATCGTTAACTAACACGTAGGGGGCGCTGGGAGTTCCTGACCCCGATACCGCGAGCTCGGCGACCTCCGAGTTGGAAAACGCCCAGAGCGGCGTGTACACCCCCCGGCTGGCGTTGGCGGTCAACGAGATAGAGTACGACGTGGGCGCTCCGAACGTCACGACGACCTGGGTGGTTACGGCGGTGTAGTCCGCGAGCTCGGAGAGGATGGTGTAGTCCCCCGGCATCAGATAGAGCGTCGGGTTCTGGACTCCAAAGTTTGGGGCGAAGGCCTGCTCGAACGAGATCGGCGCCGAGAACCCGCCCGCGCCGTTGTACGTGAAGAAGTTGAACGCGTTGGCCGGTGTCTCATCGAGCGTGAGGTAGCCGTCTCCACCGGGGGCTCCGGTTCCCCACAGACCGGTCAGGATGGAGGGCCCATCCGTCAACCAGCCGTAGT
>JASHTC010000022.1 GCA_030040755.1 Thermoplasmata archaeon
CGCGCCGCATACAGCATCTTCTCGATGTCGCGGACCTCCTCGATCGCCCCGATGTGCGCCCGATGGGCCTCGTCGGCGGCCGACTTCACCTCGATCAGCTTGGCTTGGATCTCGTCGGCTTGGCGCCGGAGCTCGTCGACCGCCTCGTAGAGCCCGACCATCGCCTCGTGCTCCCGCTGCGCCTCCTCGGCGAGCGCCCCGACGGCCGCATGGTGCTTCTCCGCCTCGTCGCGCGCCTCCTGGAACGCCTTCATGGTAGCGTCGACCTCCGGGTCCTGCCGCAGCTGGTCGTCCTGCTCGCGGATCGCGGTCTCGAGGCGCTTCATCTCCTCGATGAGGCGCTTCTCCTGGTCCCCCGTGAGGGCCGTGGTCATGTGACGGAACTCGAGCTCCTTGAGCTCCTTGCGGAGCCTCCAGACGGGGACGGCGCCGGGGCGGGGCGCCGAGCGCGTCCGCTTGAGCTCCTGAAGCTTGTCGCCGAGCTCCTGGAGCTTCCGGTTCCACTCCTCGCGGAGCCGCTTGGCTTCCCGAACGTCCGCGTTCAATTGGTCGCGGTGCCGTCGATGATCCTGGGCCTCGGCGCTGCGGCCATGCAGCTCGTCCAGGATCCGGCCCCGCTCGTCCGCGGTGGCGCGCGCGTCGGCGTTGAGCTGGTCGCGGCGGGCCCGGTGCTCGTCCGCTCTCGCGTTCGACTCCGCCCGCTTGCGTTCGAGTTCTTCGCTGGCGTCGGTCAACGGCCAAGACCCCGACAGCCGGTTTCTCTGTCGGGTACTGGTTCGACAGATGGGCCCGATATAAAGACTCCCCGGCCGGTATATCCGGCGCCTTACGCTTGCCGCGTCATACTAATATCCGACACCCCCGATGAAACGCGCCGTGGAGGAGGTCGGGCGGATCTACGGGGACGTTGGGCTCGGCCAGTTCCACTTCAGCCTGACCGTTCCCGTGGAGCGGGGCGACTACCTGGCCGTCGTCGACGAGCAGCACGGCAAGGTGCTCTGCCAACTGGACGACCTGCGGCGCAAGAGCGACCTCGACCTCGAGCACGCCGGCGCCCTCCAGCCCTCGGAGGAGGCCCAACTCCACGAGAGCATGCTCGGGGTGGCCCAGATCGTGGGGTACCGCGATGCCTCGGGGATCGTTAAGATCCCGACGATTCCCTTCCGCCCGGGAGCCCACGTATTTCGGGCCGAAGAGCCCCTGATCGCCGACGTGCTCGGACTGAAGCATCACGCCAACACCGGGGCCTACGTCGGGCTGCTCCGGAACCACTCCCTTCGGGTCGAGCTGGACATCAACCAGCTCGTGCAGCGTCACGTCAGCGTACTGGCCAAGACCGGCGGCGGGAAGAGCTACCTGCTCGGGGTCCTCATCGAGGAGCTGCTGCGGCACAAGGTGACGTGCGTCATCATCGACCCGCACGGGGAGTACGGGTCCCTCCGAGTGCCCGCCGAGCGGAACGGGAGCAGCGCGCGGTTCGGCGTGGAGTCGCAGGGGTTCGGCAAGCAGATCCAGGAGTACTCCCCGGACGTGAGCCTGAACCCGTCCGCGACGCCCCTCACCTTCAGCCTGCGGAACATCGACCCGCGCGACCTCCTCATCTTCATGGGACTATCCAACGTGAAGTCGTTCCTGGCCCCGCTGAAGCAGGTCATCGAACGCGTCGCGGCCACCAACCCGGACTTTACCGTCCACGACCTCGTCCGCGCCGCGGAGGCCGGAGAGGGAGCCATCGCCGAGACGCTCGCCGAGCGGCTCGAGTACGTCGACCAGACCAAGCTCTTGGGCCCGAAGGGGACCTCCCTGAACGAGCTCGTCAAGGCGGGCGGGGCGACCCTCATCAACCTGCGCGGGGTCGCGCCGGACGTCCAGGAGCTCGTGGTCGCGCGGATCGCCTCGACCCTCTTCGAGAACCGGAAGAAGGGGAAGATCCCGCCTCTCTTCCTCGTGCTCGAGGAGGCGCACAACTTCGCTCCGCAGCAGGGGAGCGCGACGTGCTCCCGGATCCTGAAGAACATCGCGAGCGAGGGGAGGAAGTTCGGCCTCGGACTCTGCGCCGTGACGCAGCGGGCCGCCCGGATCGACAAGAGCGTCCTCTCGCAGTGCAATACCCAGCTGATCCTCCAGGTCACGAACCCCCTCGACCTCAAGGCGATCGCCCAGTCCATCGAGGGACTGACCCCGGGAATGACCGAGATGATCCAGTCGCTCCCCGTCGGCGTGGCGCTCGTCACGGGGGGCGGCTACCACACCCCCCTCTTCTGCGAGGTTCGCCCTCGCGCTACGCGGCATGGCGGAGAGAGCGTGCAGATCGTCGCGGCCTAGCCGACCCGACCGGGCTACGCCCGGCCGACATCCTGGAGGTACCGGCTCACCAGCCGGACGCCGAAGCCGGTCGCCCCCCAGTTCTGGTAGGCGGGCTGATACTTGCGGGTCGTGATGGTCGTGTACGCCGGCCCCGCGATGTCCAAGTGGGCCCACGGCGTGGACCCGACGAACGTCTCGAGGAACGCGGCGGCCGTGAGCATTCCGGCGAGCGGGATCTCGAGCGAGTTGCGGACGTCCCCCACTTCGCTCTTGACGAGTTCCCGGTGGTAGTCCGTGAGCGGCATGCGCCAGAGCGGCTCGCCGGTCGCGGCCGAGGCGAGGAGGAGGCCGGCGGCCAGGCGTTCGTCGGTCGAGACCAACCCTCCCGTGTCGTCCCCCAGCGCCGTGACCTGCGCGCCCGTCAGGGTCGCGAGGTCGATGACCTCGTCCGGGTGATACTGGGCCACCGCGTAGGCCAGTCCGTCCGCGAGGACGACCCGCCCTTCGGCGTCGGTGTTGAGCACCTCGATCGTCTTGCCGCTGTAGGTCTTCACCAGGTCGCCCGGCCGGTACGCTCCGCCTCCCGGGAGGTTCTCCGCGCAGCAGAGGACGCCGATGACCCGGGGCGCGACCTTCAGCAGGGCGGCCGCCCGGAGAATCCCCAGGACGGCCACCGCCCCGGATTTGTCGAACTTCATCTCGCTCATCTTGAGGGCGGGCTTGATCGAGATCCCTCCCGAGTCGAAGGTGATGCCCTTTCCGACCACGGCCACGGTGCGTCCGCGGCGGGTGCCCCCCGGATACTCGAGTACGACCAGGCGAGGCGGATGGTCGGACCCCCCGCCGACGGCCAGGATCCCCCCACAGCCCATCCTCGCGAGCTCCTTCTCGTCGAAGACGGTGACCTTCAGGCCCGCCTCCTTGCCGAGCTCGCGCGCGACCTCGGCGAGGCGTTCCGGGGTCGCGGTGTCCGCGGGGAGGTTTGCGATGTCCCGCGTCCAGAGCACGTTCTCGGCGATCCGCACCTGCTCGGCGACCTCCGCCGCGAGGGTGCGTTCTTCGGCCCCGTGCTCTTCCCCGAGTTGGATCGTGACCTCCTCGATGCCCCGCTCCACGGTGCCCCGGTACCGGACGAACTCGTAGGCTCCGAGGACCGCCCCGTCCACGAGGGCCCTCGCGGCGGCGGCGGACACGACGGACCCGCTGACGAACGAGGAGAGCCGGAAGGCGAGCGTCCGCGCCCCCTTGCCCTTCACCGCCCGGACCACCTCGGCCGCGGCCCGACGGACCGTTTCCGCCGAGAAGCGGTCCCTCGGACCGAGCCCGACCGTGACCCATCGGCCGCGACCGTCGGGGCGATGGAAGACCGTGACCTCCCGGCGCTCGCCCCGAACCTCCTTTCGCTTCCAGGCGGGGGCGATCATCCCCCCCGACCCCTTATCGTCCTTCGCCAGGGAGGCGGGAGGCCGCTCGTCCTTCCCGCCCGCCTCGAAGAGCCCGGAGGCGACGACGTCCGCCGACGCGGCGGCCGCTTCGCGACGTTCGACGGCGATTTTCATCCGCTCGCCGGAGGCTCAGAACGAGGGACGGATCTTCTGCCGGTCGATGCGGATGCCCGCGGGGGTGATGGCGATCAGGTTCTTCGCGATCCCGGCGACGTCGCCGCCCGTGTCCTTGGCGACGTTCTTGAGGTCGATGCTCAGGCGCTTCATCGCGATCGAGTCGTTCGCGATGGAGGTGTAGTCCAGGATGACGATGTCCCCCTGGTAGGCTAGCTTCGAGACCTCGTGCAGGTCCTCGAAGCGGATGATTTCGGCGAGCCGGACGTTGCCCTTGTTGCCCGCGAGCGCCCCGGCCTCGTCCTCGAACGACATCGAGCCCAAGTCGATGAAGCTGCCCTCTTCGAGGGTGTCCGAGCCGTGGTGGCGCCGAAGGATTCCAGTTTTCTTCATCATGGTCGCGTGCCCGCTACCGAGGTCGAACAGCAGGGGTCGATTCTTAAGGCTATGGTTCCACGTCGCGTCCGGCCTCCCTCCGGGGGCCCGGGGGACGCGGGAAACGCAGACAGAAGGTCACGCGGTAGACGTCCCGGCCGTCCTTGCGCCCGAAGAGGCTGGCCGACTCCTTGAGGCTCGCCCCGTACCGCTGCTTGGCGAGCCGGGCGACCCCCCGGGCGGCCAGCGTGTCGGAGAAGAAGCAGTTCCACCCCTCGGGCCGCTCCTCCCGCCAGGAGAGCGCGCGCCGCCAGTCCGGGCGGGCCTCCCTCCAGATCCTCTCCCACTCGCGGTCGAGGCGCGCCCGCAGGGCGGATGGCTTCTCGGCCGGCCGCTCGTTCCCGGGCCCCCGCAGCTGCACGATCGCGGTGAAGTACCGCCCGCTGCGGCGGCTGCACTCCGGACAGGTCCGGTACTCGATGCGAACGGAGAACGGCAGGTCGACCGTCCGCTCCACGCCGCGGAACCCGACGCGGGCATGTCCGAGGTACTCCCGGACGGTGGGGGTGTGGGAGACCTCCTCCCAAGCGACCCTCCGAAGCCCGACCTCCGGGTGGAACTCGAGGAACGGCAGGAGGTCCTCGGACGTGAGGAGCGTGCTCGCTCCGGCGCGGCCCCAGGACTGCCCCGTCTTGCGCGCCCCGCAGGTGGGGCACAGGGTCACGTCGACCCGCTGGGGAATGCGGACCAGGGACGTCCGCTCCGCCGCGCACGGGGGGCAGATCCCGTCGACCAGCGGACGGCCGGTCGCCCCGCACACCACGCAGAACTCGGCCTCGACCATCGGGTCCTCCCGCTAGCCCAGCATCGCGAAGATCTCGGCGTGCGGCACGCCGCCCAGCTCGCCGGCGCCGCCGGGGTCGATGAAGCCGCCCTCCTCCGCCAGACGGAGGGTCCGGGCGCCCAGCAGGTTCGCGATCGTCGCCCGTCGCAGCGCCCAGAGGAGCTCCCCGCGCGAGACGCGACGCTCTCCGTAGAACTGCGACGAGACGACGACCGTTCGGCCGGCCGTGCCGACCGGCAGCTCCCGGCCGAGCAGCTCGGCGTCGCACGCAGCCACCACGAACTCGGCCCGGACCCGGTGGACCCGCATGACGAACCCCCCGTCGCCCTCGGCCGTCGCCATCGCTCCCGTCCCGCACCGTACCAGCCCGGGTGCCCTTGATAACACCCCCGGGGGGAGGTCGACGCGTCAGAATCGGACGAGCTGGAGCTGGTTGGGGCGGGGTTCGATGACCTCCCCCTGGTTGCGCAGCGACACGAGCAGCGACTCGGCCTTGGGAGGCTCCACGCCGGCCTTCGCCGCCGCCTCGAGGAAGTCGGCGTGGGTGAAGGTGCCTCCGCCCTGCTCCTGGAGCTCGCGCATCACGCGCATGACGATGTCGTGGCGCTCGCGCTGGCTGTGGCTGACGCCGGTCTGCGTCAGGTCGATGTCGAGCCGCCCGTCCTCGGTGGTGGAGACGCGCCGGAGGTAGTTCTCCATGATCTGGGTCGCCCGGCGGGCATCTTCCTCCTCGACCACGGGAGAGAGCCGCGCCCGGGCCGCCGCCTCCGACAGGCGCACGAGGGCCTCGAGCTGACGCGCGGTGATGGGGACGGGCGCGTTCGGCTCCTCGCCCTGCCGACGGACGCGGACGTAGAACTCCTCGAGGGTGGCGAGGGCGGGGTCCGAGAGGATGGGGCGGACCGTCCGTCGTGCGTAGGCGATGTACTTCTTCAGGAACTCCCGCTCGAAGGGGGCGGACTCCTCCGGCTCCCCCAGGTCGCCGGCCCCCGCCGCCTCCCCGATCCGGTGGGAGGCGAGGATCCGGTTGGCCAGGCGGCGGTCCCGCTCCTGGTTCGGGTGGTCCTGGATCGAGAAAATGACGTCGAAGCGGGAGAGCAGGGTCGGGGGAAGGTCGAGCTGCTCGGAGATCGTCCGGTCCGGACTGAAGCGGCCCCACTTCGGGTTCGCCGCGGCCAGGACCGGGCACCGCGCATTCAGCGTCGAGGTGATCCCGGTCTTGGCGATCGACACCGTACCCTGCTCGAGCGCCTCGTGCATCGCCGAGCGGTCCTCCGGGCTCATCTTATCGAGCTCGTCGATCACGGCCATCCCTCCGTCCGCGAGCACGAGCATGCCGGCTTCGAGGACCCACCGCCCCCCGGCGAAATCGTCCTTCACCGCGGCGGCCGTGAGGCCCGCGGCCGTCGCTCCCTTGCCGCTCGTGTAGATCTCGGTGGTCGCCGCATCAGTGACATATCAGAGCAGCTGGCTCTTGGCGGTCCCCGGATCGCCGACGATGAGCGCGTGGATGTCCCCGCGAACGCGGATCCCGTCCGAGTGCCGCTTCTCGATCCCGCCGAAGAGCTGGAGGGCGATCGCCTCCTTCTCCTGCTCCATCCCGCGGATCGTCGGGGCGAGCGAGAGGACGATCTTGTCGATGACGGTCGGGTCCCCTCGGAACCCCAGGATCAGCTGCTCGTCCGCGGGAGTGATCTCGATGTCCTCATACTCCACCTGTTGGGACTCGACGGAGACTCCCTGGAGCAGCAGGTCGAATGTCGTGTTCCGGACGACGCCCCCGCGCGAGGCGGTGCCGCGCTGGTAGCTCTTCACGACCCCGTTGAGGATGACCCGGTTGCCGGGCAGCACGTGCCCCGCAAGGTCTTCCGTCAGGAGCGTCGCGAGGCCCTGGGGGTGGGCTCCCCGTCGCAGGGACTCCGGGTTCTCCTGGATCTCGATCCGCTGGGCGTCCACGTAGGAAGACTTCTCGGGGAGGAGGCGGAACCGCGTCCGACCCGCCGGCCGACCGCACCCGCCCTGAGAGTCCGGGCACTCCAGCGGCTCGCGGAACACCATCGACGCGTCGTCCTGGGGTTCGTGGAACTCGACGTGGCAGACGAGGCACTGGAAGACGGCGTCCCGGATCTGAGGGCGGACCTCGGTGACTCGCCGAACGATCCCGTCGACGGCGATGAAGTGGTTCAGGTCCGCCTCGCGGATGGCTCGGACCGTCCGGTGGGCGGTGGGAGGGAGGCCGACCGGCCGCAGCCGCAGGCTGTCGGCTTCCGGTCCGGCGACCGGCAGGAGCTCGCGCATCGCGCGCCGGCCCGCGTCGATGACCTCCTCCGGACGCTCGAGGAGCAGGTCGGCGAGGCCGGTGTCGGCGGCGTCGATCACCGAGAACGGGACCTCGAGCGAGCGGTGCTCGGGGAAGCGGTCGGCGAGGGCGAGGATCTCGGGTCGCAACCCTGCCTCCTCGAGGAGCGAGGCCCAGCGACCCTGCAGCTCCGGCGGGGCGGGCAGGGTCCGCTTGACTGCGACCATGTCGAGAACCTCCGCTATGGGTCCAACCGGTAACGGTCACGGGGAAATAGACGTGCCTCTCGGATGTTGGGCAGTCCCGCGAGGGACTGGACCATGCGGTCGACCCCGAACCCCCACCCCCCGTGGGGGGGCATCCCGTACCGGAAGGCCTCGAGGTAGCCCCCGAACGTCTTCGGGTCGAAGCCGGCCCGGCTCATGTTCTCGATGAGCCGGTCGAGCCGGTGCTCGCGCACCCCCCCGCTGGCGATCTCGAGCCCCCGGTACTCGAGGTCGAAATAGAAGGTCCGAGCCGGGTCGCGGTCGTCTCGCATAGCGTAGAAGGTGCGCTCCTTGACCTTCGTCGGAAAGTCGGTCAGGAAGTAGAACGGGTTCTCGAACTCCTTCTCGGCCCGTACCCCGATCGCCCTCTCGTCCTCGGCCCCGAAGTCGAGCTCCGCCCCGGGCCGGCCCAGCCACTCCTCGCACGTCGCGAACGGGATGCGCGGGAACGGGAGCGTCACGTCCGGGATCCGCGGGGCGAGCGGGTTCCCCCCCGGGGTGAGCGCCGCCTTGGTGGAGGCGAGGGCGTCGTGGACGACCCCCTCGAGGGTGCGTCGGAGGTCCTCGGCGCCGTCGATGTAGGCCATCTCGGCGTCGAGCATCCCGATCTCGGTGACGTGGCGCACGGTGTCGGACGGCTCGGCCCGGAAGGCGGGGCCGATCTCAAAGACTCGCTCGAATCCGGCCCCCATGAGCATCTGCTTGTACAGCTGGGGGCTCTGCGCGAGGTAGGCCTTCTGGTCGAAGTACTGGACCCCGAACAGGGTCGCGCCCCCCTCCGCTCCCTGACGGAGGATCTTCGGGGTCTCGACCTCGAGGAAGCCCCGGCGCAGGTAGGCGTCCCGTAGACCGGTGAGCAGCGCCGAGCGCAGCTCGAAGACGGCGCGCACCGACGGCTTGCGCAGGTCCAGGACCCGGTGGTCGAGGCGCGTGTCGAGGTCCGCCCCGACTTTGTCCACCACCCCGAGCGGCAGCGGGAGCTCGGCCCGAGAGACGACCGTCACCTTCTCCGGGAACAGCTCGCTGCCCCGGTTCGCCTTCTCCGACCGACGGACCGTCCCCTCGACCTCGACCACCGACTCGCGGGGGAGCTCCGCCAGGAGGGAGAACATCTCGGGGGCGGTGACCCCCTTCTTCAGGGTGACCTGGGTGCTGCCGGAGCGGTCCCGGACCAGCGCGAACGCGACTCCGCCGAGCGCGCGGTACTCCTCGAGGTGGCCCGCGATACGGACGTGCTCGCCGTCCGCGGTCGCCAGCTCACGCGAGAGCCGTCGAGGGGCTGACAGGGCTCGCGACCTCCTGGCGCGCGAGGGCCGCCCGCACGAGCGCGAGGTACAGCGGGTGAGGCGCCTCCGGGCGAGAGAGGAACTCGGGGTGGAACTGCACCCCGATGAAGAACGGATGGCCGGGGGCCTCGAGGACCTCGACCCGCCCGTCCGGAGAGAGGCCCGTGATGTGCAAGCCCGCGGTGCGCAGGCGGTCGAAGTAGGCGGGGTTGACCTCGTAACGGTGCCGGTGGCGCTCCCAGATCTCCGTCTTGCCGTAGACCTCGGCGACCCGCGAACCGGCGACGAGCGCGACCCGCTGCGAGCCGAGTCGCATCGTGCCGCCGAGGTCGCTCAGCCCCTTCTGCTGCTCGAGGAGGCAGACGACCGGGTCCGGCGTCCCCGGGTCGACCTCGGTGGAGTTCGCGCGCGGTAGCCCGAGGAGGTCGCGGGCCGCCTCGACGGCGGCGATCTGGAACCCGTAGCAGACCCCGAGGAACGGGGTCCGGTGTACCCGGGCCTGCTCGATGGCCTGGACCTTCCCTTCGACCCCCCGCGCCCCGAACCCGCCGGGGACGAGGAGGGCATCGGCCTGGCCGATGCGGTTCAACAGGCCGGGATTCTTCGGGATGTCCTCCGCGTCGTACCAGTGGAGCCGGATCTCCGTGCCGAGGTGACCCTGGCAGTGGTGGAACGCCTCGGTGTGGGACAGGTAGGCGTCGCGCAGCTCCGTGTACTTCCCGACGACGGCCACATCGACCCCGCGGCCCTCGTCCCGGCGGTATGTCTGCAGGAACTCTCTCCACATCGCGTGGTCGGGGGTGCGGTCGGGGAGGCAGAGC
>JASHTC010000023.1 GCA_030040755.1 Thermoplasmata archaeon
CGCGACCTTCGGAATCGGCCTCACCTTGGTCCTCATCTCGGTGACCTACGGGTTGCTGCCGTACGGCGGCCACCCCACGGGCTGGTCGAGCCCCTGGGTGATCGCGGGCCTGGTGACGGGGCTCGCCCTGTTGGTGCTCTTCCTGATCGTGGAGACCCGGGTGCCGGACCCGATGTTCCGTCTCCACCTGTTCCGCGAGCGGGCGTTCGCCGCCGGGAGCTTCGCAGCCTTCCTCGGTTCGGTCGCTCGGGGAGGGATGATGCTCCTCCTCGTGGTCTGGTTCCAGGGGATCTGGCTCCCGCTCCACGGCTACTCGTTCTCGGAGATCCCGCTGTGGGCCGGGATCTTCATGATGCCGATGATCGCCGGGTTCCTTACGGCCGGGCCGCTGAGCGGGTGGCTCTCCGACCGGCAGGGCCCGCGAACCCTCGCGACCGTCGGGATGTCGGTGGCGGCGGTGACGTTCTTCCTGATGGCGCTCCTGCCGCTCAACTTCACCTACTGGGAAATGGGCATCCTGCTGTACGTCCAGGGGTGCGGGATGGGGATGTTCGCCGCGCCGAACGCCGCGGCCGTCATGAACTCGGTCCCGCCCGAGAACCGGGGCTCGGCGTCGGGGATGCTCGCCACCCTGCAGAACACGGGCCAGCAGGTCTCGATGGCGATCTTCTTCACCATCGTGATCCTGGGCCTATCCGCGGGCCTCGGCAGCTCCGTCAGCGGGGCGCTCAGTTCCGCGCAGGTCGGCGCCCCGGACCTCCAGATCCTGACGGGATTCGTCTCGGCCAACCCGACCGGGGCGCTCTTCGGCGCGTTCCTCGGGGAGAACCCGATGCAGTCGCTCCTCGTGGCCGCCTCGCTCACGCCCGGCTGGGTGACGCTCTCCCCTTCGGTCACCGCCTCGCTGCTCGCGCCGCACTTCTTCGCGAACGCGATCGGACCGGCGTTCCGCAACGCGCTGGCGGAGGCCTTCGTCTTCGCCGGGCTCGTGACGACGCTCGGAGCGGTGGTCTCGGCGGTCCGCGGCGAGCGGTTCATCTACGGCCAACCCTCGACCCGGCTGGCTCCGAGTCCGGCTGCACCCGCCCCCACCCCCGGAGGCATCGACACGACGCCGACCTCTTCGCGCCGCTGAGCCCCGGGCCCGGCCGCCCGCCAGCGGCTCGCGGGTCCCGGCGACCCGTTAGAGTCCGTGGGGGTAGTACGCTGCGATCAGGGCGAGGGCCGCGGGCGCGCTGTACCCTGCCTTGGCGACGATCCGATCCTTGGTCCGGATCTTCTTGAACCCTACGAAGCGGTGGGTCACGAAGAACAGGTGGGAATACGTCCGCGTCGTGAAGGCGACGATCGCCCCGTGGGGTTCGAGGAGGACCTTCACCCGGTGGTTCTCGGAGATGAATCGGCGGCCGGTCATGGGCGCGGGGCGGGACCTCGGGCCCCTCCGGGCGCCGTCGCCCCCTCCTCTTCGCGGCGCCGGTAGGTCAACAGCACCCACTCGGCGAGGGGGGAGAGCAGGGCGGAACGGCTCAACGCCGCGTCCAGCGAGCGCCCGGCCCGTCGACCCCGCGGGCCGAGGGCCCGCACGAGGCGCGGGGCGTCGAACGGGGGCGTGAGGACGGAGACCGGCCGGACGTCCCGTCGCTCGAAACTGGGCGCGAGCGTCCGGTCCCAGAATCCCGGGTTCCGGAGGTACACGTCCAGCGAGTTGCGGGCCGGGCTTGCCGGCATCGCGCGGCGCAGCCGGGCGATCGCCGCGCGAGGATGGCCCAGGAGCATCTCCCACGCGGCCGGCGCGGCGCCCGGGTGGCTCAGCGAGGTGAAGATCAGCAGGCCGCCCGGCCGGGTTACGCGTCCCATCGAGGCCGCCCCCGCCGCCACGTTCTGCTCGAGGTTGAAGGCGCCGAACGTCGAGTAGACTCCCCCGAATGCCCCCGTGGGGAGGTCCTCGAGGACGGGTCCGAGCTCGCTCAACGCGGCGACCCGGGTCCGGAGGTGGTCTGCCACCCCGGCCGCCCGGGCCCGCTCTCGAAGCTCGGCCAGCATGGGCTCCGAGATATCGACGGCGACGACGTGGTGGCCGGCGGCGAGCAGCGGAAGGGTCTCGAATCCCGTGCCGGGTCCGATCTCGAGAAGCGGGTCCACGCCGTCCAGGGCCGCGGTCAGCCAGGATGCGGTGCGGAGCTTGAGGTACCGGGGCAGCGGACTCGACTCGACCCCCCGAGTGTACGTGGCCGCGGCGGCGTCGAACTCCCACCGGATAAGCTCGTGGGCCGACGGCGGACTCGGAGGGCGCCGGGGGTCCAACCGGAGGACCCGGTCGGTGGGACCGAAGTGACGATACCAGACCGCGTCGCCGTACTTCCGCCGGATTCCCTCCCGGGCCCGGGTGGCCTCGGCCGGGTCGGTCGCCGCGGCGGCGGCGCACTGTCGGACGAGTCCATCCGGCCCGCGCACGGCGCAACCCCCCTCCCGAAGGAGGGCGACTCGCCATCGGCGGTCGGTCCCCGCCGCGACCAGGTAGGTGAACGGGCCGTCGACCCAGTACCGTAGGGGGACCGGCGACTCCCCCCGCGGGTGAAGCCACACGACATCCCGGTCGGCGGGAAGCTCCGCACCTCCCGCCGGCTCACCGCCCGGGGCGACCGCCGGCAGCCCGTCGGTCCCCCGGGCAGCTCCCGTTCCCT
>JASHTC010000005.1 GCA_030040755.1 Thermoplasmata archaeon
CGACCCCCGGACGACTGGCCGGTCGTCGTGGCGAAGCCTCTCCGCGGGCTGGCCAAGGTCCTCGAGGAGATCGACCACCCCCTCAGCCGGCTGGAGATGGAACTGGTGGGGGAGGCACTGGCCCACGAGGCCCGGGTCGACAATCACCCCCAATCGGTCGCCGTAGAGACCCTGAGCCGACGCGAGGCGCGAGCGCACCTCTCGCGGATCCAGGGAAAGCTGTTCCCCGGAGTCGCGATGGGCCGGCAGGCTTGACGCGGGCCCGCTCGAACCCCCCCGAGATGGCCAGGGCTGGGCGGAGGAGGGGGGAGGGCCCGGGTCCGAGCGCTCCGACCACCCCGGCTCGTGCCCGAGCGGCGGTCAGCGGGGCCCGAGAAGTTGGATCAGACCCTCCGCGAGCGAAACCCCCCAGCAGGCGTAGTCGTGACCGCCTTCGAACTCTTGATAGCTCACCGGGTACCCCTTGGCCACCAGGACATCCCGTAGGTGACGGACGGTCCCCAGCATGGAAACTCCGTTCGGCGGGAAGACGACCCACTCATACGTGCCGGCATCGAGGTAGAACCGTAGGGGCAACCTCGGTCTCCGAGCGTATTCGCGCAGGATCCAGCCCGGCGCAGGATCCGCTCCGCCCTTCGCCCCCCAGAACGCGCCGGACTGAGCCAGGACTCCGCGGAACACGTTCGGGCATCGGAGGGCCGCGTAGGCCGCCGTGAGGCCCCCCAGGCTGGACCCCGCCACGACCGTCCGGGAGGGGCGAGGGGACAGGCCGTACCACCGAGAGAGCGACGGGAGGAGTTCCTGCCGCAGGAAGGCGACGAACTCCGGTCGCGCAGAGAGCTCTTGGTTGCGGGCTAGGGAACGACTCCCGACGAGGACCACGACCGTCGGGTCGATCCGGCCTGCTGCGACGAGGTTCTCGACGATCCGGGGCGTGGGGATCGCGTGAAGATAGATGAATCCGTCGAATAGGATCAGCACGTTGTAGGCGACTCTCACCGGGTCAAAGTCGCCGGGCCGTGCCACCCAGATGGACCTCACCTGCCCGAGCCGACGGCTCCGGAGGTGTCGGAGCTCAACGGTCCACCGCGACCGGCCCTCCGTCCGCGCCCACCGGCCGGAGGGGGCTCCCGGGAGTTCCACGACCGACGTCTCCGCCGAGCGATCGTTCGGGTCCTCGGGGTCCTTGGGGAACTCCAGGGTCTTTGGGTTGCCTGGGTCCCGTTGCATGGAAGCGAAGTAGCCGGCCCAGGCCCCCGGGGAGCTGGTGGGCTGGGGCGCGGGACGGTCGCTGAAGGCATAGTGCGCTCGAGTTCCCCGTCTCAAGTGGAGGGACCGGTACCAGACCTTCCCGGGGACCAACGGCTCCATCGGGATCACTCCCCCCCTCACCTCTAACAGGGAGGCTTGGGCGACTGGACTGTAGAGGAATTGGTTCCGTACGGCAAGGGCCGGGCGCCGGACGAAGGTGACGAGGAGATTCGCGGGCTCCCCCGGGATCGCCTCGACGAGCGGGGTGCCGTGCCCGACCAGTCGGTTCCAGTTGAGGTCGAGTGCCTTCCGTCCACCCCGGGCGACGGCCCGTTGGAAGGCCCGGAGTCGACGGCTCTCCAGCGATTCTGCGGTCGTCTGCGCCCCTCCCAGGGCAGCGGGGGAGCGGATATCAGGTTGGACCCGAAGGGCGCCACGAGCCGGGTCGACCGGGGAGGGGCCTGACTACCTCGAGATCGCGAACCGCTGGATGGCCGGCGCGTCTTCGTCGAACTCGGTGGAGAGCATGGTCTCGACCTCGCTCACTAACCGATCGGCGGGGATCGACGGCGAGCGGAACTCCCCGTAGACGTCAATCTCGGTCTTCTTGCCCCTCGGTTGGTAGACATAGACCATCTTCGAGCCCTCGAACGGCCCCTTCAGGAACACGGAGGCGATCGCGACCGGTTGAAAGACAGAGATCCTCATCGATTCCGGCTCCCAGTGGCCCCCCAGGCGGCGTTCGCTCGAGTAGACGAACGTGGAGTGCGTGAGGGGCTCAAATTTCCCGTTCCGAGTGGACTGGTGTACATTGTCGTGGGCCTTCCCTTCGAGAAGATACTCCCACACGACGTCGAGCGGGGCGTCGAAGAGGCTCCCTTCGTCCGTGACGTAGACCATGCCGGTAACGGGGCGGGCGAGATTTAACCGCATCCCGGGTCGTGGGCGGAGATAGCCGCCGGCCCGACCCTCGCGGAGAGCACCGTTCAGCGAACCCGAACGGGATACCCCCATTGAGGTCGATTGAGGGGCGCGCGGCGTGCGGCAACGCGTCGTGGGTAGGAGAACGGTGGCGCCCTCTCGAGTTCGCCGATGCAACGTTGCTGACCGGGCGACCCAAGCGGCGTGGCCCCTACCGCGGTCCGGCCGTTGGGTGCGACGGTGGTACGTCTGCTACGGTGACGCGGAGCCCCGCCGCCGACCGCGTCGCGAGCGGTTCCGTCAATCTCCTACCGCGGAATAGGGCGGGCCCCCTCGGGCGGTCGCTCGAGGTGGTCGCCGGTCACCGGCCGAACCGGAACGACGGATGGTACGACAGAGAGACGGTCAGGTTGTGGTTCACGACGGTCACGCTCCCGCTCGCCGGGCTGATCGACCCGCTGCCCGCGACGGCGTCGGTGTACGTGTACGTCCCGGGCGTCTCGTAGAAGACGAGGGAGCTCGACCGGGTCGTCTGGGTCACCCCGTTGAGGGTCACTGACCAGGTCACCGGGGATCCGGGGTCGTTGAGAGAGAACGTCACCGAGTACGCCGTGATCGGGTAGGGGAAGTAGTCCCCGCCGGTGGCGATGTAGCCGTACTCGTCGTAGGGGAGGCCGCTGCCGGGAACGTAGTCGCTCCAGAAGTTGCCGCCCTGCCACTCGGAGTGCACGATCGTCCCGCTGAGCGAG
>JASHTC010000024.1 GCA_030040755.1 Thermoplasmata archaeon
CCCCCTCGATGAACTTCGTGATCACGACCGGGTGCTCCGGTGACAGCCGGGCCGCCTCGTTGAGGAAGCGGGCGAGGTCGGTCCGCCCGTGGATCACCCGCATCGCCTGCCCGGAGAGCACGTAGGACGGGCGCACGAGGACCGGGTAGCCCACCTCCTCGGCGAAGGCGGCGGCCGCCTCCTCGGTCGTGAACGCCCGCCAGGCCGGCTGCGGGATGTCGAGCGTCTCGAGGAGCTTCGAGAACCTCGCCCGGTCCTCGGCGGCGTCGATCGACTCCGGTCGGGTCCCGAGGACCGGGATCCCGCACGCCTCGAGGAGGGGGGTCAGGTTCTGGGCGAGCTGGCTCCCGACGCAGGTCACCACCCCGCGGAACCGCTCGAAGTCGGCGATGTCGCGGACGCGCTCGAGCGTGATCTCCTCGAAGTAGAGACGGTCGGAGCGGTCGTAGTCGGTCGAGACGGTCTCCGGGTTGGAGTTCAGCAGGGCGACGCCCGGCACCCCCTCCGCGCGCAGCCCGTCCACGAGGTTCATCGTCGACCAGTCGAACTCGACGCTCGAGCCGATCCGGTACGGCCCGGCCCCGACGACCAGCACCGAACCGTCCGGCATGGGAGGGACGTCGTCCGCGTCGGCGCGGTAGGTGAGATAGAGATAGTTCGTCCGAGCGGGCCACTCGCCCGCGAGGGTGTCGATCATGCGGACACGGGGCCGGATGGACGCCGCGAGGCGCCGTCGGCGGACCTCCTCCTCGTCGAGCCGGGCGGCCCGTCCGACCGCCCGGTCGGAGAGCCCGAGCTCCTTCGCCCGGCGGAGGAGGGCGGGGGCAAGCGCCCCGCCCGGCAGGTCGAGCAGGGAACGGTGCATCCGCTCGACCTCGGCCAAGCAGTCGACGAACCACCGGTCGACCCAGGACGTGCGGCTCACCGTCTCCGGGTCGATGCCGGCCCGCAGCGCTTCCAGGATACGGAACAGGATCTCGGGCGTGGGAGCCCCGAGGTCCTGGAGGATCGCGCCGATCGGGCGGACCTCGGCCGGCGGGACGAGGTCGGCGCGCGGGTCGCTCATCCGCACGGCCTTGCTGAGCGCCTCCGGGAACGAGGCGCCGATCCCCATCACCTCCCCGACGGACTTCATCGACGGGCCGAGGCGCGGGTCGGCCCGGTCGAACTTATCGAGGTCCCAGCGGGGGAGCTTGACGACCACGTAGTCGAGCGCCGGCTCGAAGCAGGCGGTCGTGACCCCGGTGATCCGGTTCTTGAGCTCGGGGAGCGAGTAGCCGAGCGCGAGCTTCGCCGCCACGTAGGCCAGCGGATAGCCGGTCGCCTTGCTCGCGAGCGCGCTCGAGCGGGAGAGGCGGGCGTTGATCTCGATCGCGTAGTACTCCTCGCTCGCGGGGTTGAGACAGAACTGGATGTTGCACTCGCCGACGATCCCGCACGCCTCGACCGCCCGGAGGGCCGCCTGGCGGAGCATCTGGTACTCGTAGTCCGTGAGCGTCTGGCTGGGGGCGACGACGATGTTGTCGCCGGTGTGGACGCGCATGGAGAGGACGTTCTCCATGTTGCAGACCGTGATGGTGTTCCCCTTCGCGTCGCGCACGACCTCGTACTCGAGCTGCTTGAACTCGCCGACGTACCGCTCGAGGAGCACCTGGCCGACCGGGCTGGCGTGGAGCCCGCGGCGGACGACGTCGGCGAGCTCGGCCTCCGTCCGGGCGACGCCCCCGCCCTTGCCGCCGAGCGTGTAGGCGACCCGGACCATGACCGGGAAGCCGAGCTCGCGGGCCGCCTCGCGCGCTTCCTCGTAGGAATAGACGGCGCGGCTCGGCAGGGTCGGCACGCGCGCCTTCGCCATGATGCGGACGAACTTGGCCCGGTCCTCCGTCGCCTTGATGCCGGCGAGCGGGGTCCCCAGCACCCGGGCCCCGGTCGCGCGCAGGATCCCCTGCTCGGCGAGCTGGACCCCGCAGTTGAGCGCCGTCTGGCCCCCGAAGGAGAGGAGGATCCCCTCGGGGCGCTCCTCCCGCAGGATCGGGGCTACGAACTCCGGCACCAGGGGCTGGAAGTAGACCCGGCCGAGCCTCGGTCGGTCCGTCTGCAGGGTGGCGATGTTCGGGTTGACGACGATGGTGTACACGCCCTCCTCCTCCAGCGCCTTCAGGCACTGGCTGCCCGAGTAGTCGAACTCCCCGGCCTCACCGATCTTCAAGGCCCCGCTCCCGAGCAGCAGGACCTTGCGGGGGAGCTCGGGCGTCATGCGTGGCGCCGCACCTTCGCGACGAACTGGTCGAACACGAAACCCGCCTCCTGCGGCCCCGGATGGCCCTCGGGGTGGCCCTGGAGGGCGAGGACCCGTCCCCGGGCGTCGCGCAACCCCTCGAGCGTGCCGTCGTCCGGATTGGTGGCCCACGGCACGAGTCCCGAGCGGTCGAGCGAGCGCGGGTCGACCGCGTAGCCGTGGTTCTCGCTGACGATCATCGCCCGCCCGTCGGAGAACCAGAGGGTCTTGTTCTGGCCCCGGTGGCCGTACTTGAGCTTGAACGTCGTGCCCCCGTAGGCCAGGCCGAGCAGCTGCTGTCCGAGGCAGATCCCGAGGGTCGGCCCGCCACGGTTCGAGGGCCGGCCGATCTCCTCGATCGTCGCGGCGAGC
>JASHTC010000025.1 GCA_030040755.1 Thermoplasmata archaeon
GGGCGGTGAGCGAGATCGGCGGGATCCTGGTGATCGCCTACTACGTCCTTCCGGGAGGGGTGTACACCGGGCCCCCGACGTCGACGATCTCGGTGTACGTCTGGAGCCTGCTGCAGTCCGGCGACATCACCGACGCGGCGGCCGTGAGCTCGCTCTTCCTCGTCATCGCCTTCGCGCTGTTCCTCGCCGTCCGCCTCTGGGAGCGGTCGGGCTGGGTCCCGTGGCGCCGGGGGGAGCTCGCGCCGTGACGACGTGGAGGGTCGAGGGGGTCGAGTCGCGGCTCGACGCGTTCCACCTGGGGCCGGTCGACCTCGAGCTGGCGCCGGGACGTGCGGTCGCGGTCCTCGGGACCTCCGGTGCCGGCAAGACGACCCTCCTGCGGACCCTGGGCGGATTCCTCCCCGTGCGGGCGGGCCGGATCCTCCGCGACGGCGTCGACATCACCGGCTGGCTGCCCGAGGAACGGGGCCTCGGGTACGTCCCGCAGGGCCTCGGCCTCTTCGCGCACCGGACGGTCGAGCGGAACGTCCGGTTCCCGCTCGAGGTCCGGGGACGCCTCGACGCCGCGTCCCGGACCCAGGAGCTGCTCGAGCGGTTCCACCTCACGCCTCTCCGCCATCGCTACCCGGCGCGGCTCAGCGGCGGGGAGATGCAACGGGTCGCCCTCGCCCGGGCGCTCGCGGCCGACCCCGAGCTGATCGTCTGGGACGAGCCGTGGCAGGCGCTCGACGTGCAGGCCCGGTACGAGCTCGGAGAGGTCCTCCAGGAGCTGCGCGCGACCGACCGGGTGCCGGTGCTGGTCGTGACGCACGACCCGTCGCTGGCGTTCTCCCTCGCCGACGTCTTCCTCATCCTGCGGGCGGGCCAGGTCCGGTGGATCGGGGACGCGGCTGCCCTCCTCGCCGGCCCCTCGGACGGGTTCGCCGCGCGGTTCGTCGGGTTCGAGAACGTCTTCGACCGAACCGAGCTGGACGGGGCGCGCTCCACGCCGCTTGCCGCCTGGCTGCTCGACCGGGCGGGCTCGGAAGGGATCGCGTTCGCTCGGCCCACGGGCGCCGGCGCGCCCGGAGAGATGGGGCTCCCGTGGGAGGGAGCGGTCCAGAGCGCCCGCCCGACTCCCGAGGGCCTCGCCGTGGTGCTGCGGGTCGGTGGGCTCTCGGTCGCGTTGCGGCTCCCCTTGCCCTGGGCCGGCCCGCTCCCCGCCGTCGGGGGAAGGTTGCGGTTCAGCGTGGACGCGAAAACCCTTCATGCCCTGGGCGAACCGCCCCGGTCGCCGGGCGGAGGGGCATGAGGCCGCGAGCGAGCGTCGTGACGGACGGGGACGTCGCCCTGCTCCGCTCCGTCGGGCAGGAGCGCTCGGTCGTCGCGGCGAGCCGCCGGGTCGGGATCTCCCGGGACCGCGCGGTCTACCGGCTCCTCCGCCTCGAGCGGGCCTTCGGCGGCCGGGTCGTCCGGGGCTCGCGCGGGGGCGCGGCCCACGGCGGAACGCTCCTCACGCCCCTCGGCGACCGGATCGCCCGCGGCGGGTTCGACTCCGTCGAGCTCCTGGGCGCCCGGCCGGTCACGCCGGCGCCCTCCCCGAACCTGCTCCGCGGGGTCTACCGCAGCTCCCCCGCCCCGGAGGTCCGGGTCGGTCGCGCCCTCCGCCTGCGCGTCGCGTTCCCGGCGAGGGACGGCGAGCGGGTCTCGATGCTGCTCGACCCCGAGGCGGTCGTCGTCGCGCGCCGCCGGTTCCCGTCGAGCGCGCGCAACGTGCTGCGGGGGACGGTCGAGGCGCTCCACCGCACCCGGGGGCGCGCCGAGGTCATGCTCGTCGCCCGGTGCGACGGCACGCGCCTGCGGGTCGCGCTCACCGAGGAGCCCGTCCGCCAGCTCGGCCTGCGCCGCGGGGTGCCCCTCCTCCTGTACGTGAAGGCGACGGCGCTCCGCCGGGTCGGAGGGCCGGGCGGCCCCCCTACTCGCGGATCCCCTCGGTGGTGAGGGAGAAGACCGCCTCCCCCTCGGGGAGGTTCGGCGAGTCGATCAGGCGGGCGATGCGCCGGGGAGGCTTCGACTTGCGCAGGTAGACGCGGTAGGTCGCCGCGTGGGCCACGATGTTCCCGCCGATCGGACGGGTCGGGTCCCCGAAGAGGATGTCCGGGCGGGCGGAGACCTGGTTCGTCACGACGATCGACGCGTTGTACGTGTCCCCGAAGCGGAGGAGCTCGTGGAGGTGCTTGTTGAGGAGCTGCTGGCGGGGGGCGAGCTCCGCCCGTCCGAGGTACTCGGCCCGGAAGTGGGCCGTGAGCGAGTCGACCACGAGCAGGCGGATCGGCTGGTCGCGGGCGAGCTCCTGCGCCTTCTGGACCAGGAGCATCTGATGGTTCGAGTTGAAGGCGCGGGCGACGTGGATGTGGGCGAGCGCCGCGCTCGGGTCGAGCCCGACGCCCTTGGCCATGTCGACGATCCGCTCGGGGCGGAACGTGCTCTCGGTGTCGATGTAGACGACCTCGCCGGAGAGGCCCCCCTGGGCGGGCGGCAGCTGGACGTTGACGGCGATCTGGTGGCCGAGCTGGGTCTTCCCGCTGCCGAACTCGCCGCTGAACTCCGTGATCGCCTGGGTCTCGACCCCGCCCCCGAGCAGCTCGTCGAGCGACTTCGCTCCGGTGGTGATCCGCCCCAGCTTCTTGCGGCGCTCCAGGAGCGAGGTCCCGCTCTCGAACCCGCCGACGTCCGCCTTCCGCCGGGCCTCCGCGATGATCTTCTGGGCGGTCGCGGTCCCGATCTCCGCCGCCTCGGCGACGTCGCCGGGGGAGGCGACCGCGAGCTCCATCAGGTCCGTGAAGCCGGCCTCGCGGAGCTTCTCGGCCGTCGTGCTGCCGATCCCGGGCAGGTCTTCGAGGGAGAGCTCGGGTTTCGGCTCGGGCGGCGACTCCGCGGCGGGGGCTCGGGCAGGGGGCTTCGGCGGCACGTCCGGGACGACGGACCTGCGGGGGATAAGCGTAGGGGAGGGGTCGCGGAACGGTGGACGGTGCTCGCTACTTCGGCGGGGTCGCCGGGACGAACGGCTGCCCGGTGAGCCGCTGGTAGACGGTCGTGTAGAGCCGGCTCACCTCGTCGACGAGCAGCGGGGGGAGCGCCGGGATCGGCGGCTCCTCCGCGTGGGCCGCCCGGGCCTTCTGGAGCGCGTCGTAGTAGCCGGTCGAGCGGTAGTGCTGGCGGACGAACTCCTTCGAGAAATCGACGTGCCGGCCGCGCTCGTAGGCGGCCTTGTCCCAGAACCGGTCCTCGTCCGCGGTGCCGAACGTGTCGACGAGCCGGAGCGTCCCCTCCGCGTCGATGCCGAACTCCTTCTTGCCGTCGACATGGAGGAGACCGCGGGGGCCGATCTCCGCCTGGATGGCGGCGTCGACCTTCAGGGCCGTCTCGCGGATCCGGTCGAGGTCGGGGCGCTCGAGCGCGGCCAGCGCGAGGGCCTCCTCGGTCGTCAGGAGGCGGTCCACGGGCTCGAGCTTGGTCGTCACCTCGAAGTGCGGCTCGGGCAGCGGGACCCCGTACTCGAGGGGCCGACCGGCGGGGAACCCGAGGTCGGCCGGGGAGACCTTCCCGGCCTGGACCCGGTCCCACATCGAGCCGGCGAGGTAGTACCGGACGATCACCTCGAGCGGCACGAGGTAGTTCTTCGGGTGGGGGCCGAGGGAGCGGGGGTTCGGGATGACCCGGACCCGCTGGACCCGCATCGACGTGGGCCCGCTCAACCCGAGGAAGTGGTGGGGGACGCCGATCCCCGAGCAGGTCGCGAACCAGAAGGCGGCCGTCCGGTTCAGCGTCTCGCCCTTGTGCGGGATCGAGCTCGGGATGTGCTTGTCGAAGACCGAGATGTCGTCCGTGAAGCGGAACTCGAGCTCCGTCGGGGAGACCTCGTAGACCTCCTTCACCTTGCCGCGTCGCAGGTACCTGGGGGCCGGCAGCGCCCCGGTCGCCGAGGAGGGGACCATCGGGTCCCGACGAGGACGGGACGCCTTAAGGTTGCGGGGCGGGGGCGTTACAGCGAGCGCGCCTGACGGACGATGATCGGCCGGAACCCGCGCTTGGCGTAGAACCGGCTCGCGATCTCGTTCTGGGCCGGGAACTCGGCGATCACGACGCCGGCCCCCTTCGCCTTCAGCGCGGCGGTCGTCTCCCGGAGGAGGAACTCGCCGACGCCGCGGCGGCGGTACAGGGGGAGCAGGTAGATCTCCAGGATGACCCCCTCCACCGCGGGCGCGTAGAACGGCCGCTCGCGGATCACCGCGAGCACGAGCCCGACGACCTTGTCCTTGTCGGCCCCGACCCCCTCGGCGGCGAGGACCACGGCCTTCGGGTCGGCGATGCTCGCCTTCAGCACCTCCCGGGCCTGGCCCTCCGCGTCGTCCCGGACCCGCAGGAGCGGGTCGAACTCCTCGTTGAGACGCTTGAGGCGGACGAGGAGCGGCACGAGCGTCGGGATGTCCGCGGGCTGGGCCGGACGCAGGTGGATCGGCATCGAGGGCGGCTCGCTCCGGGCGGCGGCCGCCGCCGCGCTCGCGTCGTTCGAGGGCATCACTCGCTCCCTCCGTGCCGGACCGTGCCCGCGCGCGGCATCGTGGGGGTGAGCCGGGAGCGCCGGAGCGCCCGCACGAGACGGGCCGAGCGGCCCATCCGGAGCCGGGCCCGCTCCAGATACTCGTCGTGGGTCAGCTTCTGGCGGGCGAGCCCCTTCGCCACGGCGGCGTCCGCCGCCGCCGCGGCGACGTGGGGGAACACCTCGGCCTCTTCCATCGTGGGCAGGAGGTGGGTCGCGGAGAGGCCCCGGTCGGCCGCGTGACGGGCGAGCTCGCGGGCCGCCGCCAGCACGACCTCGTCGGGGATCGCGCGCGCCCGGGCGTCCAGGATGCCCCGGAAGACCGCCGGGAAGATCAGGGAGTTGTTGACCTGGTTCGGGAAGTCCGAGCGCCCGGTCGCCACGACCGCCGCCCCGGCCGCGCGGGCCGCGTCCGGCCAGATCTCGGGCACCGGGTTCGCGAGCGCGAAGACCACCGGGTCCGGGGCCATCCGCCGGACGTGCTCGGCGCGCACCGTGTTCGGGTCCGGCGTGGAGGCCGCGAGGAGGACGTCCGCCCCGTCGAGCGCCGCCGACAGGTCGCCCGAGCGGCCCCCGCCGTTCGTCTGGAGGGCGAGCCGGAACTTCCAGGGGTTGTGCAGCTCGAGCTCATCGAGGTCGGGGCGGTCGGCGTGGAGGACCCCCCGCTGGTCGACGAGCGTGAGCCGGCGCGGGTCCTGCCCGAGCGCGAGCAGGAGCCGGGCGGTCGCGATGTTCGCGGCCCCGGCCCCGAGGAGCACGACCCGCGTCTCGCGGACGTTCCGGTGCGTCAGGGTGAGGGCGTTGAGGAGGCCCGCGATCGTCGCGGCGGCGGTGCCGAGCTGGTCGTCGTGCCAGACCGGGATCGGAAGACGGCGCTGGAGCTCCTCCAGGATCCCGAAGCACTTCGGGGAGGCGATGTCCTCCAGGTTGACGCCCCCGAACGCCGGCCCGATCCGCTCGACGGTGGCGATGAACTCATCCGGCGAGCGGGTCCGGATCGGGAGCGGGACCGCGTCGACCCCCCCGAGCCACTTGAACAGGAGGGCCTTCCCCTCCATCACCGGCAGCGCCGCCTCGGGCCCGATGTCCCCGAGCCCGAGGACCCGCGAGCCGTCCGTCACGATCGCGATCGTGTTCCAGCGACCGGTGAGCCCGAACGACGCGTCGGGGTCGGCCCGGATCGTCCGGGAGACCTCCGCCACCCCCGGGGTGTACCAGAGGGCGAAGTCCCGGAGCGAGCGGACGGGGACCTTGGGGACCGTTTCGACCTTCCCGGCGTAGAATCGGGAGAGCTCGACGGCCCGCCGGCCGAGCTCCTCGGTCTCGTCTTCCCGACGGGCGCCCGAGCGGCCCGCACGCCGGACCCGGCGGGCCGGGCCGTCGTCCTCCGCCGGGGCGGGAGCGCTCTGCGCCATCGAGGGATTCACCGAGGGGGCCGTAGTTAATGCTTGCTGAAGACGTGCGGCGGGTTCGGCGATTGACGGTCCGGCGCGTGGACCGCCGCCGACGGCGCGAAATGCGTCGACTCCGCTCGCTATGTAGCCGCACGACTGTACCATGAAGCGGTCCATGAGCTCCGCGACCGAGACGCGGCCCCATCCGTACGTACGGCCCCCGCGCCGGGGGGCGGTGCCGCTGGTCGGCCCGAAGGAGCTCGCCCGGCTGCTCGCCGCGGAGGACCCGCCGCTCCTGGTCGACGTGCGGCCGGAGCACGAGCGGCGGATCACCCGGCTCGCGGGCGACCGGGGCATCCCGCTCGAGCGGCTGGCGGAGTCCCTCTCCACCCTGCCCCGCGAGCGGGCAGTCGTGACCTACGACCACCTCGGCTTCCGGGCGCGGGAG
>JASHTC010000026.1 GCA_030040755.1 Thermoplasmata archaeon
AGGCGATGAGCCCGCCCGCGGCGTCGACCGTGTCCCCGTCCTTGAGGACCTCGTCCACCCGGAATGGCTCGGCCGGCGGCACGCCGGGTCCCTCGTATTTCGGCCGCTCGGCGATGTAGTCCGCCTCGATCCAGTGGGCGAACGTCCGTGCGCCCGTCTTCTTCGCTAGATGCCGCAGCGAGCCCGTATGGTCACGGTGGAGGTGGGTGATCAGGATCTTCTTCACCGCGCTCGGCTCGATGCGGAGTGTGTCGAGGTAGGCCTCGACCTTCTCGTGCGCGCCGGGGAGGCCGGTGTCGATCAGCGTCCAGCTCGCGCCCTTATCCTTCAGGAGGTAGACGTGCGTCGTGAAGTTCGGGTCCGGGTCGATTCCGTCGATCAGGTGGACTCCGGGCAGGATCTCGCTCATGGGGGTTCGTCCCGTCATCCGGCGCGCCTACAAGGAGGTTCAGGGAGGGCCCCGCGGAGCTCCCCGGCCGAAGTGGCCCTGTCGAGAAATCTTCCGGCCCACCGCCACATCCTTATACCGGGACCCGCCACGAAAGGAGCATGTCCCGTCGCGTCTGGGTCTTGGCGCTCGCCATAATGATGATCGGCTCGGCCGTCGCGGCGATCCCCGCCGCAGCCCACGCTAGCGCGCCGTCGCCCGCCTCCGCGGCTCCCTCCTCGGGGGCCCGGCCCGCGCTCGGACTCATCGAGGTGGCGCTGTTCAATGGGTACGGCGAAGAGACGAACACCTTCACCTCCGGTACGGCCCCCTACTCCGAGCTGTTGTTCGAAATCCTCGACACGGGAGGCGACAGCTTCGTCAACGTCACGATCACCGACCCGAACGCGACGCGCGACGGCGTCGGGTCGCCCGCCTTCCACCTCGAGGTTCCGATCAATTCGACCACCGACCTGTACAAGTCCTGGCTCACCGACGTGCACTTCGACATCCCCGCGGCCCTGGTGTACGGGGGGATCTGGAACTTCTCGGCCTCGGCGCCCTCCGCCGGTACCGCCCTCCACCCGTTCACGGTCGAGACCTACTACCTTACCACGAGCGACACCCCGTACTCGGGCTCGGTCGTCCTTCCCGGCGAGTCGGTGAACTTCTTCTGGGGGATCGACTCGGACCAGTACATCGACAGCGACTATGTGGGTCCCTATACCCACGTGACCAACTTGACCATGGAGGCGACCTACACCGGTTTCAACGGGACCGTCAACGAGACGATGCCCTTGCTGGCCCACGAGTGGACCTCGGTGGCCATCAACCCCGTCGGGTCAATGGCACTGACGATCCCGGACAACGCCACGCCCGGGTACTATGTCTTCATCGAACTCTACGCGACCGTCTACCTGAACGGCGACATGGTCGAGAACGAGTCGGGGGGAGCCGACTTCTTGGTCGGCTTCCCGTACGTCGACTATGCGTACGCCGACTACGAACCCTCGACCAGCTGCGACTACAACGACGATTATCTCTCCGTCGGTCAGACCGTCTTTGCCTGCGCTATCGTTGGGGCGGCCTACGGGGACGACTTCTCCCCCGTCGGCGGCGTGACGGTCAACATCCACTACACGAACGAGAGCGGCACGGTCGCCGTCGCGGGAGCACCCACCAGCCAGGTGTCGAACGCCGAGGGAGAGATCTCCTTCTCGTTCGTCGCCTCCGCCCCGCCGTTCTCCTGGACCTACTTCGACTACCCGTACGCGAACTCCATCAACTACACGCCGGTCGACCCGATGGCGACCGCCTGGGCCGAGACGCACTACGACTACTGGTACGCCTACCCCTTCTACCTTAATCCGGCGGTGGCGACGGGCGACGTCGCCGTGGTGCTCAATCAGGCCACCTACTTCCCCGGGCAGACCATCAGCGCCACCTGGACGGTGGGCACGTCCAACTCCACCGCGACGGGCACGCTGACCCCGGTGTACTGGGAGGTCGAGAACTACGACGGCGAAATCCTCAGCCAGGGCGCCATCTCGGGCGGGGGGACGACCGGCACGGCCACCGTCACGCTCCCCGCGGGCTACCTCGGGGAGTTCGCCTACGGCGTCTTCGCGGAGAACGCCACGGCGGTGTTCGCCGGCTGGGCCTACGCCGACGTCACGAGCCCGGAGCTGTTCATCAACCCGAGCTCGGAGTACTACTCCGCGGGCTCGACGGTGTCCGTGGCCGTCTCGACGACCGGGACGGGAAGCGCCACCGGTCTGACCATCCACTACACGGTCATCGCCTACTACTACGACGCGTCCGGCGAGGAGCAGAACGGCGGGGTGAGCCAGTCCGGCTCGCTGCAGAACGGTAGCTCGTTCACGATCGCGGTACCGAGCGCCGACTCGCCGGCCTACTACGACATCGAAGCGTGGCTCAGCTCGTCCACGGGGACGACCCTGGCGACCTCCTACTACGAGATCGACGAGCTGAGCGGCTACGCGCTCGTCCTCTCGATCTCGACCAACTCGAAGTACTCGGACGGCAGCTACCAGCCGGGCGAGACGCTCACCTTCGACTACTCGCTCTCGGCCTATGGACCCACGACCCTGCCGTCGGTGTACGACTACTACGTCTACCTCTACGACACGGTCGCCGGCTTCGAGCACGAGGGGACCGGCACCTCCGGGTCGTTCCAGGTAACGATCCCGTCGAACCAGCCCGCCGGCTCGGTGGAGGTCGAGATGGAGGTCGACGGCTCCGGCCTGAACGGACCGAACTGCGACTACGACTACTGCTACAACTACATCCTGTTCAGCGTCAACCCGCACCCGTCGGTGCTCGACCAGGAGCTCGTCCCCAACTCGGGCCTCACGGTCGGCTGGCTGATCCTGCTGGTCGTGATCATCGTGGTCGCGTTGATGCTGGTCGTGCTGATGCGACGCCGCCGCTCTCCGCCGCAGTCGACGGCGACCGGCGCGAGCACGACCACCCCGATGTCTCCGCCCGCTCCCGCGCCGAGCGGCGGGGCGCCGCCCGAGTGGAAGGAACCCGGCAAGCCCCAGCCTGCAGGGGACCAGCCCCCGATGCCCAACCCTCCTCCCGGAGCCCAGTAAGCTAGCCCGACCCGCGAGCCGGGACCAACCCTTTCCTCTCTCTTCTTCCGAGGCTCTCGGGCGGGACGGCCGCGGGCTGGCCTACGGGATCCCGGCCCCGACCGCGGGTCCGAGCGCCCGCACCGACGAGAGCACTTCCTCGGGCGGCAGTCCGCCGAAGTCAAAGATTCCCAGGACCTCGTCCACGCCGATCCGGGCTAGCTCCCGGAGGCCAGGGGTCACTTGGTCGGGCGCGCCGAAGAGGGCGAACCCGGCGGCCTCGAGCGCCTCGGGACTCGCATGGTGGGGGTCCCGGGCGGCCTTCGCCTGGTAGTGGGTGCTCTGGGTGCGGAGGCGGGCGTCCAGGTACTCCCGGAACGCCCGGCGGGCCCGCTCAGGACGGGGGCCGACGTAGAGGTGGACCGCGGCGGCCACCTCCGCCTGGGAACCGGGGGGCAGGGCGGCGCGGAACTCCCGGATCTCCTCCGCCAACTCGGCCCGGTCCGAGACCGTGGCATACGGGATGAGGGCGATCGAGGTGCCCCGCCGGGCAACGAACGGGATCGCCTCTCTCCGTTGGACGGCGACCCAGAGGGGGGGGTGCGGGGACTGGACCGGAAGCACGTTCAAGCGGACCGCCCGGGCCCCGGCCTCTCCCACCACCACCTCGCGGCCGGCCATCGCCTCGAGCACCGTCGCATACGCCCGGTCGAACCGTTCGTGGCGAGAGGCGGGGTCGATCCCGAACCCCTCGAACTCGATCGAGATGTAACCGCTACCGAGCCCCAGGTTGACGCGGCCCCCCGAGAGACGGTCGAGCAGCGAGTACTCCTCGGCCACGTCGACGGCCCGGTGGAAGGGGAGCACCGAGACGAGGGCCCCCAGGCGGAGCCGCTGGGTACGGGCCGCGCACGCCGCTAGGAGGACCGGCGGGGAGGGACAGAGCCCGGCCGCATTGAAGTGGTGCTCCGCCACCCAGATCCCGGCGAGGCCCGCCTCCTCGGCGGCCGTCGCCAACTCGACGACCTCCCGGTAGCGATCCCGCTCCGGTCCGAGGTCGTCCACGACGGTGAACGCGGAGAGTTTCACGACCCCGCGACCCGGGCGGCCTACATGGGCTTTGGCGCCCCCTCCCTCCCTCGCAGCTTGGGGCTGGAATCCGTCACCCCGCGGAACCGCGACCTCGGTGGGCCGAGAGACTGGCCCGCGGAGCGTGGGAAACACTAAGACCCCGGGGCAGCCCTCGGGACCCGGCGGGCTGGTAGATCAGTTCGGAAGATCGCCGGTTTTGCAAACCGGAGGCCTCGGGTTCAAATCCCGACCAGTCCACTCCCTTATGGGTTTAGATAGTACGCTCACCCTACCCTGATTCGTGCGATCTAAGGCCCCGCGCTCGAGGGAACTCCTCGAGAACCCGGACGTACGGCGGTGGTACGAGAACCTCGCCCGGGGCTCCCCCTCGAACGCGGACGTCAACCTGCGCCGCCTGGCTGCGT
>JASHTC010000027.1 GCA_030040755.1 Thermoplasmata archaeon
CCTTCGGGGTGATCGGGACGCCCGCGACCGTCACCGGCTCCGGGTTCGACGCGACGCACGCCTACACGGTCTCCTGGAACTCGTCCACGGTCCTCTGCACCGGCTCGACGAACTCCTCGGGAGGATTCTCGTGCACCTTTGCGATCCCGTCGGGGCCGGGGGGCGCGCACACCATCACGGCGCTGGAAGGATCCAACTCGGCCTCGGTGGTGATCACCGCGGAACCGTTCCTCACGCTCGTCGTCCCCTCCGACACCGTCGGCAGCGCGGTGAGCGCCTCCGGGGTCGGGTTCGGCGCGACCGCCCCGTACTCGCTCGTATGGAACTCCACCACCTCGCTCTGTACCGGGACGACCTCCTCCTCGGGCGGGTTCTCGTGCACGTTCACGATTCCGGTCGCGCCGGGCGGGAGCTCGACCGTGACGGCCTCGGGGAGCGGGTTCAACGCGACCGCCACCCTCACGGTCGGGGCCAGTTTCGTCCTCACCCCGACCTCCGGGGCGGTCGGCGCGACGGTCCAGGCGGCCGGGTTCGGGTTTAGCGCCGGGGTCGCCTACGCCGTGATCTGGAACACGACGACGACCCTCTGCTCGGGGATCACCGACTCGAACGGGGCCTTCGTCTGCACGTTCGTCGTTCCCGCCTCGGCGCCGGGGGCCCACACGATCACCACGAGTGGCACCGCGAGCGCCCCCTCAGGGACGTTCGGGGTCAACGCGACGACGCCGATCCCGCCGCCCCCGTCCTCGTCGTCCCCCTTTCCCTGGTGGGAGGTGGGCGTGATCGCGGCCGCCTTCATCGTCTGCTTCCTCGTCGCCGTCCTCGTGTTCCGCCGCCAGGGGGCCCGGCCGCAGCCCGGTGCCGTCCAAGCGTGAAGCGGAACGAGGGCCGCGGGAGGCGCTAGTTCCCCGGCGCCCGGGCCCGCCCCGCGAGCCCCGCCCGGGGGCGTCCCCCCCGGCGCGGGGACCGCCGCAGCGGCCGGCGGGGCAGCGGTCGTCGCCGGCCCCGTGGAGGACATCGATATCCTGATGGCCCGCCTCGAGCGGATGAGCCAGGACCTCTACAAGAAGTCCCCCGAGCGGCTGAGCGAAGAGGGCCACGAAGCGGACGAGGCGACCGGCCCCGCGGCGAAGGCTCCCGCCGCGAAAGCCCCCGCGAAGACCGCTCCGGAAGAGCCGAAGCAATAGGATCCGGTCGCGGGCCTACGGGTCGAACTCGCGCCTGCGTACGCGCTCTCCGAGGTAGCCGCGGAGCTCGGCGCGAGAGAGGGACCGGGTGTCCCGGGAGCCGCGGACCCGCAGGGCGACGGTCCCCTCGGCCGCCTCCTTATCGCCGAGCACCATGACGTACGGGACCCGGTCGACCTCTGCGGTCCGGACCCGTTTGGCCAGCGACTCCTCCGTCCCGACGAGCTGGAGCCGGATCCCGTCCGCGCGGAGCTCTTCCGCCAGGCCCCGGGCCGCCTCGGACTGACGCTCGGTGACCGGCAGGATCCGGGCCTGAACCGGGGCGAGCCAGGGCGGGAGGCGACCCCCCGTGTGCTCGAGCAGCACCCCGAGAAACCGCTCGAAGGAGCCGAGGATGACGCGGTGGATCACGACCGGCGTGTGCAGCTGCCCGTCCGGCCCCTGGTACTGCAGCCCGAACCGTTGGGGGATCTGGTAGTCGAGCTGGATGGTGCCGTTCTGCCACGGCCGGCCGAGGCTGTCCCGGACGTGGATGTCGATCTTCGGTCCGTAGAACGCTCCCTCCCCCGGGGAGACCCGGTACTCCACGCCGGAGGCCCGCAGCATCCGCTCCAGGGTCGCTTCGGCCCGGTCCCACGTCTCCTTCTCGCCGAGGAACTGGGCGGGGCGGGTGGAGAGCTCGTAGCTCCACTTCATCCGGAAGGTCGAGTAGGCCCGGGCGATCCAGTCCATCAACGTCCGGATCTCGGGTTCGATCTGTTCCTCGGTGACGAACAGGTGCGCGTCGTCCTGCACGAACTCGCGCACCCGGTTCATGCCGTGGAGCGTGCCGCTCGCCTCCAGGCGGTGGAGCGACGCGAACTCCGCGAGCCGCATCGGGAGCTCGCGGTAGCTCCGGGCCCGCGACTTGAAGATCAGCATCGACCCCGGGCAGTTCATCGGCTTCCACCCGAAGGTCCGTCCCTCGGCCTCCGTGAGGAACATGTTCTCGCGGTAGTGCTCCCAGTGCCCGCTGGTCTCGTAGACGGCCTGGGCCCACAGCAGCGGCGTCCGCACTTCGGCGTAGCCCGCTTGATCGAGGTGCTCCCGGATGAACCGCTCGAGCTCCCGCAGCACGATGACCCCGTTCGGCAGGATCGTCGGGAACCCCGGTGCCTCGTCGAAGAACGTGAACAGCTCGAGCCGCGGCCCGAGCGCCCGGTGGTCGCGCGCTTCGGCCTCGGACCGGAGCTTAAGGTACTCCTTCAGCGCGGCCTCGGTCGGGAAGGCGACCCCCCGGATCCGCTGGAGCGTGACGTCCGCCTCGACCTTCTCGGGGGTGATTGCGGAGAACCCGAGGATGTGGAGCCCGGCGAGCCATCCGGTGTCGGGCACGTGCGGGCCCCGACACAGGTCGACCCAGGTGCCGGTCTCATAGTACGAGACAGGCTCCCCGGGCGGGACCTCCCGCAGGTATCGGAGCTTGTGGGGGTTCGACGCGAAGAGGCGTTCCGCCTCCTCCCGGCTGACCTCGCGGCGATGGAACGGCTCCCGAGCGCGGACGCTGCGACCGATCCCCTCCCGGACGGCGTCCAAGTCCTCCGGGGTCAGGGGGCGGACGTCGAAATCGTAGAAGAACCCCTCCTCGGTGGGGGGCCCGTGCGTGGGGCGGGCGTCGGGGACCGCCTCGACCAGGGCCTTGGCGACGAGGTGGGCTCCGGAGTGCTGTACGATCTCGCGGCCGGCCCGGTCGTCGAAGGAGAGCGGGGCCAACCGGGTCGCGGCCCCCAGCGCTCGTTCCAGGTCGACGGGCCGGCCGTCCTGTACCGCGGCGAGCGCGGTCGCGGCCCGGGCGGGGTCCCACTGGCGGATCGCCTCGCCGGCGGTCGTGCCGGACGGCACCTCGAGGGTAGTGCCGTCCGGAAAGGTGACGCGCACCGGCTCCGCCATCGGTCCTCGCTCGGGCGGGCGACTCCGGCTCGGAGTAAAAGCGCTTCCGTCAGAGGGAAGGGGTTACGGCGGCGGGGTCGAGCGCGAGTCGTGCCCGCCCCCCGGCCTCAGGTGCCTCACCTCGTCCGACTTCCGGAGTCGTGCGCTCAGCTCGCCCATTCAATCATCACCGGTCAGCTGGTTCTATTCTTCATCATCGCGCGACGACACGGAATCGTTCGGCACGGAAGAGGGGGCCCGAGGGGATAACTCGTCGGCCAGGAGCAGGTCCAGGTGAAAGATCCCTCCGGCCGCTCCCGCCTCGCGGAGGCGGGGTGCCTCTGCGGCGGTAAACGACCCGTTGACCCACGTCGGACCGCCGGCGCAGAGGCGCCGCACCAACGACCAATCCGGGTCCTGCTCCCGAGGGGAGAGCACCACGTCGGTGAGCCCCACCGTCCGGGCCGCCTGCGCGAGCGAGCGCGCATCCGAGCTCTCCCAGGCCGGGCCGGCGTTCTGGACCTGTCCGTCGACCATCTCGACCTCGAAGACCCAGTCCGTGGAGAGCCTCCAGGCGCGTCGGAGCTCGACCGGTCGGCGAAGGTGGGCATTCGACAGGACCGCGCGCTGTGCCCCAGCGACCAGGATGTCGATCGCGGCATCGGCGGTCGGCACGCCCGCATCGACCCAGAGGTCGATGTCCCGGGAGAGCTCTTGGATGTATTCGAGCTGAGGGTTCCCTCGCTCGATCCCGTCCAGGTCGACCAGGTAGACCCGGTCGTACTCGGGGCGCAGCCGGTCGATCACGTCGAACGGGTCCAGCGGAGGCCCCTCTCGGCTGCGGACCGCCACTGGGCCGTTCGGGCCGGGAAGGCATACCTGCCCCTTTCGGAGCAGAAGACAAGGCACGAGGGCCGGCGCGAGCGGGCCGGAGGGTCCCCCTCGACGTGCGACCCCGTCCGAGGGAGCTTTCGACATATTCACGCGCTGCCGACCCCGCGGAGGGTTATCGGGTTTGGCCGTCCCGACCCGAGGCTATTTCCGCCGGCGCGAGGTCGGGCGTGCGCCAGGAGGTAGAGGGCAGCTGACGGTGGACCGTGCCGGCAACGGCCGGCTGCTGAGGAAAGTCCCCTCTCCGGGAGACGCGGGGTCGGGTGGGAGCCCGACGGGCGAGAGTC
>JASHTC010000028.1 GCA_030040755.1 Thermoplasmata archaeon
GCGCGACGGCGGCGGAGAACCCTCCGGGCACCCGCAAGAACCCGAGCCGAGGGATCCCCGGGTACGGGGCGACCCACCGGGCGGGGAGCCCGGCGACCTCGAGGCTCGTGCCGGGCTCCATCGGCAGTGGCCCGGGCAGGCCCGGTCCCCATCGCGGCTCGGCCAGCCAGAGGTCGCGGCCGTACTCGGTCGACAAGTTCACCCAGAACTCTCCCGGGGTGCCGCGGGCGGGGAGGCTGGCGGGGAGGGTTCCGCTCTCGTTCACGACCAGCAGGTCGCCCGCGCGGAGGAGCTCCACGAGGTCCCGGAACCGGTAGTCCGTGTCCGAAGACGCCGTCGAGAACAGGAGCCGGACCCCGTCCCGTCCGACGCCGCGCTCCTCGGGGGTCCGGTCCGCCTCGCGCCCCATCGGAAATCCCGGACTCTGGGGGACGATCGGCGTCATGCCGGCAGCTCCCAGCGGTCCGACTGCGCGCGGAACCGCTGGCCGGAGACGGCGGCCGGCTCCTGGTGGAGTAACCACGCCCAGAACGGCAGGGTCGCCGACGGAGCGCGGCGGTCGGAGATGTCCTGGCCCGCGAAGGCGGCTTGGTGCATCGCGGTCCGCATATCCCCCGGGTCGACAGCGACCACCGACACGCCGCGGCCCTTCAGCTCCCCCGCGAGCGTTCGGGAGATGAGGTCCAGGGCCGCCTTGCTGCTCCCATAGCCCCCCCACCCCGGGTAGCCGCCGACCGCGGCGTCGCTGGAGATGTTGACGACCTGCCCGCCCGCCGTCACGAGCCAGGGCATCAGGTCCTGAACGAGCGCGAGCGGGGCCACGACGTTCACCTCGAAGACTCGGCGGAGGTCGGCGAGCCGGAGCTGGGTGAGCTCGACGAGCGGGCTCGGCCCCAGCTCGCTCGCGTTGTTGAGCAGGAGGTCCAGTCGACCCCGGCTCGCCACCCGGTCCCGGAGGGCGGCGCGGTGCCGGGGGTCGGTGACGTCCCCGGCGATGGCCTCGACCGACCCGCCGCGGGCTCGCCAGGAGCGAGTGGTCCCCTCGAGGGCAGAGGTTCCGCGCGCGGTCGCGATGACGTGGAACCCCTCCTGCACGAGGAACCCCCCGAGCGCCTCTCCCAACCCTCGGCTCGCGCCGGTGAGCAGGGCGACCGGAGGCTCCGGGAGGCTCGAGCGTGGGGAGGGGGTCATGTCGGCGACCTCGAGGGGCGGACCAGGAAGCGGCAGACGGAGTCCCCGGCGGCCATTCGGTGCTGGACGTCGACCCGGGCGCCGAGCATACGCTCGAACATCCGGCGCTCGGTCTCGCAGGCGACGGGGAACCGCGCGGCGAGGGCCAGGATCGGGCAGTTGTGCTCCCGGATCTCGAAGGTGCCCCGGGTCCGTCCGCCGGTTTCGGCCATGTATCCCCCGTCGGTCCGGATGCGGACCAGCTCCCCGACCCGGTCCTGGAGGGTCGGCTGGCGGAGCCGGGCCCGGTGCCGGTCCTCCAGCTCGTGCGCGCGCTCCTGGAGGACCTCCGTGACCGCCTCCGGCCCCAGCCGCCGCTCGATGAACTCGAGGGCGCACAGCGACATCTCGGTGTACCCCTGGGGGAAGAGCGACGAGGCCCGGGCGGTCAGGTGGAAGGTCGCTCGGGGACGGCCGACCCGCCCTGCCTGGTACGTACGGGCCAGCAACCCCTCGGCCTCGAGGGCGGGGACGTGGCCGAGCACGGCGACCTTGGAGACCCCGAGGCCCTCGGCGATCTCCTGGAGCGACGCCCCCGGGTGCTGCTTCAGGAGCTCGAGGATCGCCCGCTTGGGACTGGAGTACCCCGTTACCAGGCGGTCGGACGCGGTCTTCACGAGCGGGGGAACGCCCCTCCCATTTATACAGGTTTTAGTTAACAAATCGAACGAACCCGACGGACGCCCCGCACACGATACCTTCCTATCTGTGGAGGCGCTTCCGGTAGGTATGCCGGCACCCGGCGCAAGCTCGCACAGCCCCGCCAACCCGTTCGAGGCGTTCGTCAGCGCGGTGGCCAACCGTCACGGCCGGGTCGACCTCCGGCTGGAGAGCGTGTCGCTCAAGCTGCCGTACATCCCGGAGAGCGTCGAGGTGAACGGGACCGTGTCGATCTCCTTCCACCTCCGGGAGCTCACCGACCGAGAGAAGGAAGCCCACGTGGACAAGGAGATTCGCTCGCTGAAGTGAGTCGCGCCGGAGAGCCCCCTTCGTCGGCGAGAGGGACGATGCGCGCGTTCGCGCGCGTTCCCCGCAGAGCCGGCCCGCACCGAATGGTTTAATACGCATGAATGCGCATGCGTGCCATCGTGTATCACGCCCCCGTGCCTCCCCACAGCCCGCACCCGTGCCTCGCCCGCCGCTGCGGCCACGCGCCGGAGGACCACGTGCACACTCCCGAGCTGGCGGCCAGCACCGAGTCCGTGGTCTGGTGCATCCAGTGCCGTCGGCACGAGGTCGCCCGGGCCCGGTCGAACGGCTGGCTCTTCGGCCGACGGGCCTCGGCGGGCCCGGTCGCCTCCTAGGTCGGCAGGTTCCGGCGGCGGCCGCTTAGATCACGTGGGCATTGGCGAGCAGCCCGATGGCGAAGCCGCCCAGGCCGGCCGCGAGGCCGATCACGACCATCCGTAGGCCGCTCTGCCAGGTGATCCCGAGCGTGGTCCGGGCCTCGTACCACCCGACGGCGAACAGCATCGCCCCGCTCAGGATGACGGAGACGACCGCCGCGGTGTGGAGCATCGTCGGGAGGAGGAAGAACGGAACGAGCGGGATGAACGAGCCGACGACGGTGGCCGCGAAGACGATCAGGCCGCTATGGAGCGGCTGGTCCTCGGGTACGGGCGCGAGATGGAGCTCGAAGGCCATCATCAGGTCGAGCATCGCCCGGGGTCTCGCCTCGAACTTGCGGACCATCTCCTCGAGCTCTTCCCCCTCCCACCCCCAGTCCCGGAAGATCGTCCGCACCTCCTCCCGCTCGATGTCGGGGACGTCCCGCATCTCGGCCAGCTCCCGCTGCTGCTCGGAGAGGTACAGCAGCCGGCGGGCCCGGGTCGACGTATAGGCGACCGCCCCCATCGAGATCGACTCGGCGGCGAGCGCGGCCAGCGCGGCGATGTAGATGATGCGCACGTTGTCGGTCGAGATGACGAGTCCGAGGAGGATGCCGAGGACGTTGACGAGGCCATCCTGGCTGCCCAGGATGAAGTCCGACAGGAGCGTCGCCTGCGGATGATGCTCCTGCGGGGTGCTCATCATCGGCGCCGCAGCCGCCCTCCGGATTAAGACGATGGCGGGCCCCACCCCCTTCGGGCCCCGACCGGTGCGGCGAAGGGTTATCTTTCGACGCCGAGCTCCCGGTTCGAGGAGCCCTCTCCCGTGAGCGGTCCGGATGCGGTCCCGTATCCCCGGCCGGCCGCGGGGCTGACGCCGGGACGCGAGCGATGGATCCTCCTGTTGACGACGCTCGGCTCGCTGATGTTCGCCATCGACAGCACGATCGTCGTTCTGGCCCTCCCCACGATGGCCCGGGAACTGACCGCTCCGCTGACCGTGCTGATCTGGGCGATCCTGCTCTACATCCTGATCGGGGCCGCGCTGACCACGCAGGCGGGCCGGATGGGCGACCTCTGGGGTCGCGGCCTGGTCTACAACTGCGGATTCCTGGTCTTCACGGTCGGCTCCCTGCTCTGCGGGCTCGCGCAGAACGCGGAGTTCCTGGTCGGCGCCCGGGCGATCCAGGCGGTCGGTGGCTCCCTCCTGTTCGCCAACGCGAGCGCGATCCTGACCTACGTCTTTCCCCCCCAGCGCCGGGGGGTCGCGTTCGGGATGCTGGCCCTCGGCTGGGGGGTCGGGGCCGTCCTCGGCATCCTGCTGGGCGGGGTCATCACCACCCTGATCGGGTGGCGGTACATCTTCTTCATCAACATCCCCATCGGAGCGGTCGCGATCGCGATCGGCCTTCGGGTCCTTCCCGTGACCCCCCGCGTGCCGACGCAGTTCGACTGGGGCGGGTTCGTCACCCTGACGGGCCTACTCGGGGCGGTGTCTTACGGGGCGATCGAACTGGCGATCTACGGGGGCAGCCTGCTCAACTACGGCTACCTCGCCGTCGGCGCCCTTCTCGTTCCCACCTTCGTCTACATCGAGCTGCACGTGCCGCGGCCGATGGTCGAGGTGCGCGACCTGAAGAACCGCTTGCTCGCCTTTTCGCTCGTCGCCGGCTTCTTCCAGAGCCTGGGGTACCTATCGATCGTCTTCCTGCTCACCTTGTACCTCCAAGGCGTACGGGCCCTCACCCCCCTGGACGCCTCCCTCTTGCTCATCCCGGGGTACTGCGTCGGGGCGGTCGCGGGGCCCGTGATGGGGCGGATCGCCTACCGGACCGGTACGCGCGCGCTCGCGACGGGTGGGATCCTGCTGATGCTGGTCGGCATCGGCAGTTACTCGCTCCTGGGAGTCGACACCTGGCTCGGCTGGGTGCCGGTCATCTCCCTCGTGACCGGCCTCGGGACCGGCATGTTCTTCCCGGCCAACAACCTGGCGATCATGAGCCAGGCGCCTGCCGACCGGCTCGGGGCCGTCTCCGGACTGCGGAGCACGCTTCAGAACATGGGGGCGCTGCTCAGCTTCGTGCTCACGTTCGCGGTGGCGACCGCGGCCGTGCCGAAGGGGATCGCGTACGCCGTGTTCCTGGGGACCTTCACGGGCGGCATCCCCGCGGCCTTTCTCGTCGGTCTCCACGATGCGCTCTACACGTCGGCCGGGGTGCTCGCGGTCGCGGCGTTCCTGTCGTGGCAGCGCGGCGTCGACGCGGGGGCTCCCTCCCCCGCCGCCCGGGTCGCGCCTGGTCCGCCCGGCGACGGGTCCCCCGCTACCGCCGACGCGACCGCGCGGCCCGCCGCGACCGGGACCGGCGAGCCAGCGCGTCTGCGATGATGCGTGCGTGGTCGAACGCCAACCGGGGACGGGGCCGGAGCGGAACCCACTCCGCCGCGGACGCATCGTCGCCCCCCCGCGGTCGGCCCCCCGCTCCCCGGATCTCGAACACGATCGAGACCACGTGCTTGCGCGGGTCCCGCCCCGGGTCGGAGTAGACCCCCAGGACCCGGCCGACCCTCCCGGTCAGTCGGGTCTCTTCCCGGAGCTCCCGACGCACCGCGGCCTCGGCCGTTTCGCCGACCTCGACGAACCCGCCCGGCAGGGCCCACTCCCCCCGGAAGGGGGGGTGGCCGCGACGGACCAGGAGCACCCGCCCCCGACGGATCCAGACCGCGTCGACCGCGAGCGACGGACCCGGATAGCGGCGCGTCACGGTTGCGGGAGCCGGCGCGGTGGAATAACGGCTCGGTTCGCGGGCGCGACGGGCCTCCGCCCGAATCATTAAGTCGCTCCGGCGGGTCCACGCGGCACCCATGCCGATCGTGCGGGCGAAGGCGCCGCTCCGGATCTCGTTCGCCGGGGGCGGGACGGACGTCTCGCCGTATCCCGAGGAGCGGGGCGGGGCCGTGCTGAACTGCACGATCAGCCGCTATGCCTATGCGACCCTAGAGGCAGGACCGCAGGACGACGGGGCGGTCTCGGTAAAGTCGCTCGACTACAACCTCTCCGTGAACTATGCCAAACCGGAGGACCTGGTCTACAACGGGGAGCTCGACCTCGTGAAGGCGGCCGTCAACGTCCTCCGGCCGAAAGGGAGCGACCGCCGGGAGTCGCTGCGGCTCTCCCTCCACTCGGATGCCCCCGTGGGCACGGGCCTCGGCAGCTCCTCGACCATGGCGGTCGCGCTCGTGGGTGTCTTCCAGCGGTACCTCCGGGAGTCCTGGACCTCCTACGAGGTCGCCGAGCTCGCCTACCGGATCGAGCGCGGCGAGCTCCGTCTGAAGGGCGGGCGGCAGGACATGTACGCCGCCGCCTTCGGCGGGTTCAACTTCATGGAATTCGACAGCACGCGCACGATCGTCACTCCGCTCAAGATCTCCGCCGAGGTCACGAACGAGCTCGCCTACCGCCTCCTCCTCGCCTACACGGGAACGAGCCACTACTCGGACGACATCATCCAGCGCCAGCAGGCCAGCTACGCCCACAAGGAGGGGAGCACGGCCCGGGCGCTCGACGCGACCAAGGCGCTCGCCATCGACATGAAGAACGAGCTGCTGCGGGGGAACATCGACGCCATGGGCCGCCTCCTGGACGAGGGGTGGCAGCTGAAGAAGCAGTTCACGGAGGGGATCTCCAACCCCCAGATCGACCAGTTCTACGCGCGGGCCCGGGCGGCCGGGGCGCTGGGCGGCAAGCTGGTGGGCAGCGGCGGAGGCGGGTACATCCTCCTGTTCTGTGACTTCGCCCGGCGGGCCGAAGTCGCCAAGGCGGTCCAGGCCTCGGGCGGGACGGTCACCGACTTTTCCCTCGAGTCGGCCGGCCTCCAGACCTGGGAGCTCCGGTAGCCCGGGCACCGACCGTGGCGTTCACCCTCTACCTGCCGGCTCTCTTGGCGGCGTTCCTGATCACCCTCCTCGAGATGACCGAGGTCGTCATCCTCGTCGTGGCCGTGAGCGCCGAGCACCCCTCGGCGCGGCCGGGGGCCGCCGGGGCGACGGCGGGGGTGGCGATGGTCTCGCTTCTGGCCCTGGGGGTCGGTGCCTTCCTGGGGGTGGTCGCCCACACCTATCTCCTCTGGGTCTCCGGGGCTCTCCTGGCGGCCTTCGGAGTCTTCCTCTTTCGGAGCACCCTGCACTCCTACCAGCGGGCCGCGCAGCCCGTGGGCAGCGGGCCGCCCGGCAAGCTCGCGGGCGCGGTCCAGTTCGGGACCGGGTTCACGGTCGGATCGGTCGAGGCGGTCGAGGCCGTGATCGTGCTGCTCGGCATCACGGCGGCCGGCTACGGCTTCTCCGCCCTGGTGGGGGCGTTGGTCGCGGGAGGGATCCTGGT
>JASHTC010000029.1 GCA_030040755.1 Thermoplasmata archaeon
GATCCGGGCCTCGAAGTTGCGGTTCCCGCTGAGGACCGCCGCGACGTAGAGGTCGCGCTGCTCGACCTGCTCGGCGACCGCCGGGGGCAGGGGCCCGGAGTTCCCGATGCAGGTCGTGCACCCGTAGCCGACCAGGGCGAAGCCGAGGTCGGCGAGGGGTTGGAGGAGGCCGGCCTTCTCGAGGTAAGCGGTCACGACCTTCGAGCCCGGTGCGAGCGAGGTCTTCACGTGCGGCGGGACCCGAAGCCCGGCGGCGAGCGCGTTGCGCGCGATCAGGCCGGCCCCGACCATCACGTTCGGGTTCGAGGTGTTGGTACAGCTGGTGATCGCGGCGATCACGACGGAGCCGTCATCGACCGGCGGGTCCGCGCGAGGGAGGACTCCGCCCGCCGGCGAGGGGTGCCCTTGCCGGTAGCTCGCGACGGACCCGGCGAACGACGTCGCGGCGTCCGTCAGGGCCACGCTCTCCTCGGGGTTTCGGGGACCGGAGATCGTCGGGACCACGCGCGCGAGGTCGAGGCGGACTACGCGGTCGTACTCGATCGCGCCGGGCGCCGGCGACCCCCAGAGCCCCGTCGCGCGGGCATAGGCCTCGACCAGCTCGACGTGGGCCGGCGCGCGTCCGGTGGCCCGCAGGTAAGCGACCGTCGCCTCGTCGATCGGGAAGAACGCCGCCGTGGCCCCATACTCCGGGCACATGTTCGAGATCGTCGCCCGGTCGGGAACGGAGAGAAGGGTCACCCCCGGACCGAAGAACTCGACGAACTGGTCGACGACGCCGGTCTCCCGCAGGAGATGGGTGACGGTCAGCACGAGGTCGGTCGCCGTCGCCCCGGGGGCCAGCGTCCCGCTCAGCTCCACGCCGACGACGACCGGGCGAGGGAGGGTGTAGGGCTCCCCCAGCATCACCGCCTCGGCTTCGATCCCGCCGACCCCCCATCCCAGCACGGAGACTCCGTTGACCATCGTCGTATGCGAGTCCGTGCCGAGCAGGGTGTCCGGGAAGGCGACGGCGTCGACCCCCTGCCCGTGGGCGACGACGACGTGGGAGAGGTACTCGAGGTTCACCTGGTGGCAGATGCCGTTGCCCGGCGGCACGATGTGGTAGTTCGAGTAGGCGGTCTTGGCCCACTGGAGGAACCGGTACCGCTCGTGGTTCCGCTCGTACTCCTTGTCGAGGTTGATGAGGAGGGAGCGGGGGGAGCCGTAGCTGTCGACCTGGACCGAGTGGTCTACGATGAGGTCGACGGGCACCAGGGGGTTCACCCGCTCGGGGGGAAGGCCGCGGGCGACGGCGGCGCCGCGCAGCGTCGCGAGGTCGACGATCACCGGCACGCCGGTGAAATCCTGGAGGAGGATCCGTTCGGGGAAGTAGCGGAACTCGGCCGTGTCCGAGACGGGGGCCCCGTTCGCAAGCGCGACGATCGGCTCGAGCTCGGCCCGGCCCGCGTCGAAGTGGCGCACCACGTTCTCCAGGATGACCCGGACCGTCCGGGGCCGGCGCGCCCACCGCGCGGGGTCGACGCCCGGTAGGCGGTCCACGCGGTAGATCCGGGCCGGGGTCGTCCCGAGGACGGCGGACTCCGCGACGTGGAGCGGGTCGGGGGGGGTCATGGGCGGGCCAGCGCGCTCGACCACTTGGCCATTTGGGGGGAAGGATTAGGGACGGAGCGGCCGGGACCGGACCCAGGTCAACGCCACCGGGGTCCCCATCGACGGCGGCTCGAACGGCTCGGGGACCCGCCACTCGACGCGCTCGTTCGCCGGACCCCGGAGGATGACGAGCCCCTCGCGACCCACGGTCCCGGCGGCGACCACCGTCCAGGGACGCGGCGCCGCCGGGGAAGGGTCCGCGGCGAGCTCGGAGGGGAGGACCGCGACCGGGCCGGCGGGGCCGGGCAGGACATTGTAGCCGAGGAATCGCGCCGCGCGGGGGGTGCGGGGGGTGGCGAACACGTCGGCCGGCGGTCCCCAGGTCTCGAGGGCCCCGTCGAACAGAAGGCCCACCCGGTCCCCGAGAAAGAACCCCTCCTCGCGGTCGTGGGTGACATGGACCGCGCTCGTGCCCGAGGCCCGGAGGGCGTGGCGGAACTCGGCCCGAAGCTCCGCCTTCCCCTCGACATCGATCGAGGCGAACGGCTCGTCCAGGAGGACCACCCGGGGGCGTGCGGCGAGCGTGCGGGCCAGCGCGACCTTCTGCCGTTCCCCGCCGGAGAGGGTCTCGGGGTCACGGTCTTCCAGCCCCCCGAGGCGGAGGAGGTCGACCAGCCGGCTCACCTCGTCGTCCACCTCCGCCCGGCGCCGGCGCTGGAGGAGCGGGGCGTAGGCGATGTTCTCGAAGACCGTCCGGTGGGAGAACAGGGCCGGTTCCTGGAACATGAGGGCGATGCCGCGTCGGTGCGGAGGGACCCGGGCGAGGTCCCGGCCCTCGAGCCGGACCCGCCCCGCCGTGATCGGCTCGAGCCCGGCGAGGCAGCGGAGCAGGGTCGTCTTCCCGCTCCCGTTCGGCCCGAGCAGGACGACCAGCTCGCCGCTCCCGACGTCGAACGAGACCGAGCGGAGCACCGGGGCCCCGTCCCAGGCGGCCGACAGCCCCCCGACGGAGAGGGTCGGCTCAGAGCTCGACACGCCGACCTCCGAACGAGAGCCCGAGGAACACCGCGAGGCTGAGCAGCAGGAGGAGACCCGCGGCCGCGTCCGCGAGCGGCAGCTGCCGGCTGTTCACGAGGCCGTAGAGCGCCACCGGGAGCGTCGTGTAGCGGGGGGTGACGAGGAAGAACGTCGCGGTGAACTCCCCGAGGCCGAGCGCGAACGCGAGGAGCCCCGCCGTGAGGAGCCCCTGCCGCGCCCGCGGCAGGTCGGCGTCCAGGAAGGCCGCGAACCGAGGCGCGCCGAGGGTCTGGGCGGACTCCCGCGCCTCCGGCGAGAGCCCCGAGAGCGGGATCGTCAGCGTCTGGAGGGCGAACGGGAGGGCGAGCATCGCCTGGCTCACGATCACCAGCGCCCAGACCGCGCTCTCTCCGCCGAGCAGCGGTCGCCAGAACGTCGCGAGCGCGAACGCCAGCACGACCGGGGAGACGAGGAGCGGGGCGAACAGGAGCAAGCCGAGACCGGTGCCCGCCCGCGCGCCCCGCAGTGCGGAGAAGGCCGCGGGGACGACGAGCAGGACGGCGATCCCGGCGGCGGCGACCGCAAAGAGGAGCGTGTTCGCAAGCGCCCCGGGGATCCCGATGCCGAGCCGGGCCGCCGTGCTCGGGGCGAACAGGGTCCCCCACGCCGCGCCCGCCCCCTGATGGCCGTACGGCGCGACGGTCCGGTAGAGTACGGCGCCGAGGACGAGGGCGACGCCGCCGAGGACGACGACGGTCTCCGCGGCGAGCAGCCCCACGCCGAGGCTCCGTCGGGGCAGCGGCCGCGCTCCGCTCTCGCGCCGGCCGCCGGAGGGCCGCAGCCGACGGGCGAGGAGCAGGTAGGCGAGCGACGGCGCGACGAAGAGGACGACCATCGCGAGCGCGAGCACCCCGGCTCCGCTCGGGTCGAGGAGGACGGTGTCGAGGGACCAGATGCGAGCCTCCACCGTGTAGCAGCGGGCCCCGCACAGGAGGATCGGCGGGGCGAACGAGAGCGCCGAGAACAGGAACGTCAGGAACCCGCCGGCCGCCGCCCCGACCCAGGTCGGACGTCCCCAGGTGTCCCGATACGCACGGGCCGGCGAGCCGCCGAGGGTCGCCACCGTCTCCTCGAGGTCGCGGGAGGCGACCTCGCAGCCGGTCGCCGTGAGGAGGACGACCAGCGGGAGGTTGAAGACCAGGTTGACGAGCACGATCCCGGGCACTCCGGAACCGAAGAAGGAGGCCTCGGGGATGCGGCCGGAGAGGAGGCCCGCCGTCCCGAACAGGTCCTCCACGCCGAGCACGACCACGAGACTCGGGAGGAGGAACGGGACGAGAAGGACCGACCGCACGACCGATCGGCCGGGCCAGAGGTACCGGCCGACGAACACGCCGGCGGGGTAGCCGAGGGCGACCGCGAGGCCCGCCGAGAGCCCCCCTTGCAAGAGGGAGTTGCCCACCGCCTGCCGGTTGAGCGGGTCCGCGAGAAGCGCGCCGAGCCCTCCCCACCCCCCCGCGCCCGACAACGAGGTCGCGAAGAGGAACGCGACCGGGAGGAGCGCGAACAGCGTCACGAAGGCGAGGATCGGCGCGAAGAGCGCCCACTCGCCCGCGGAGCGCCTCATCCGGCCCCGGTCGCGAGCTCGAGCCAGTCGTTGACCCACCCCGGTAGGCTCGCGGCCACCTCCGCCGGCGTCGTCGCATTGTTCAGCGGAACGATGGTCGACGGGTTCACCGCCGCCGAGAAGACCGACGGGATCGGGGTCGTGCTATTCGCGGGGTACTCCCACTCCGTCTCCGGGAGGAGCCCCTGCACGGTCCCGCTCAGGAACCAGTTCTCGAACTCCTCGTCCAGCGCGAGGTGGCGAGTCCCGCTCACGATCCCGATCCCGTAGATCGTCCGCCACCCGTAGGCGGTCCCGTTCCACCAGGCGACGGTCGAGTTGTACTGTCCCGCCGCGCCGTTCGCGGCGGCATACGCCGGGTCGGTGGTGTAGCTCACGACCATCTGGGGTCCGTTCGGGCCGGTGAACTCGCCGAACGCGGTGCCCCAGTCGGGGGCCGGCGGGGGCAAGTTCGGGAACACCGCGGTCCAGAAGGCCTGCCAGTTCGACTCGTGGAGGACCTGTTCGTAGAATTCGATCTGCCAGACGAGGAATTCCTCGCCGGTGATGTCCTGGGAGGGGTCCTCGACGAGGAGCTGGCGCGCCCAGGAGGCGTTGGCCACGAAGTCGGGGAAGGAGGCGTGCTGCACGGCGCCGTGGGTCGCGTTCGCGAACGACGCGTTGTAGTCGATCCCGAGGTACCCCCACTCGTACGGGACGACCGCGTCGTCGGGCGAGAGCTCCTGGACGAGCGCGGGCGAGACGTTCGCGAGCGCGGGCGGCGCGTACGGGATCAGCAGGTGGTCGGCGTCGGCTTCCGGGCCGGTGAGCTCGTCGAGCCCGATGACGAGGTCCGCCCCGGGGGCGTTCTGCTGCGCGAGCAGGGTGCTCGCGAGCGTTCCCGCCGGACACTCCACGTCGATCTTCACGTCGTGCGCGCTCTCGAACGCCCCGAACACCTGCGCCCAGGCCGGCGCCCCACAGTCGGCCCCCCCGAGAAGGCTCGGGTAGGTGTAGATGACCAGAGTCGCCGGCTCGGAATTCACGACCGCATACACTCCCAAGCCCGCTACGATGACCACGACGACGGCCACGATCGCGAGGAGCCCCCGACGCGAGCGCCCCGGTCCCCGGAGGCGGCGCGGGGACGAGGGGGAGGGGACGACCGGTCCTTCCTTCATCCCTCCGCAGGTCCGGCGGAGAGACGGTCTATCGGCCGCATTGCGTTCCCTTCGCGGGCATTATCCCGTGCAGGTTCGTGGGGTCGACGGGGTCTCCCCCGTCCTCTCAGCCGGTGCCCAGCTCCCCCTGCGGGGGGGTCGATTCCCTGGAGGAGAATAACATTTCGCCCTCGGGACGGGCCGCCACTCCGGGTTCCAGGGGGCGGGCGAACAGCCCGACGTCCCAGTACCGGCCGAGCTTCCAGCCGACCTCGGGCAGCCGGCCGACCTCCCGGAAACCCCAGCGGCTGTGCAGCGCGACGGACGGGGGGTTGGGAAGCGCGATCACGGCGAGCGCGCGGTGGAGGTTCTCGCCGGCGATCGACTCGAAGAGCGCCCGGTAGAGGCGTGAGCCGAGTCCTCGGCCGGCCCACTCCGGGGCGAGGTAGACGCTCACCTCGACGGTCGTGTCGTACGCGGGACGCGGCCGGAACTTCCCGGTCTCGGCCCACCCCACGGCCGGGCCTTCTTCGGGCGCCGCGACCCAGAGGCGGTACGCCCCGCCGGAGTGCTGGTCGAACCAGGCCCGGCGTTCGGGGGCGGGCACCGGGCGCGTCTCGAACGTGCAGCCGGCCGTCGCGACGTAGTGGTTGTAAATGCCGGCGATCGCCTCCAGGTCGTCCAGTCGGCCGGGTCGTATCCGGACGTCCCGCACTCCGCGTCGTAACCGCATCGGAATATCACGGTTCGGACCCCCCCGGGGGAGCCCCGATACGACGCCGGGCCGCGGGGAGACCGCCTCGACCCCACGGGCTTATACTCGCGCACCGTCTCTCGCGAGGGAGGAAGAGAGGCCCATGTCCGACCCGATCGAGAAGCTCCGCTTCGGGACGGAGCTCGTGAAGCGCGGCTTTGCCCGCATGCAGCAGGGCGGGGTGATCATGGACGTGACGACCGCCGACCAGGCGGCCGTCGCGGAAAAGGCGGGGGCGGTCGCCGTGATGGCGCTCGAGCGCGTGCCGGCGGACATCCGGGCGGCGGGCGGGGTCGCCCGCATGGCCGACCCCATCAAGGTACGCGAGATCCGGGAGCGGGTCTCCATCCCGGTGATGGCCAAGTGCCGGATCGGGCATACCGCCGAGGCGCGCATCCTCGAGTCGCTCGGCGTCGACATGATCGACGAGTCCGAGGTCCTCACCCCGGCCGACCCGTTCCGCCACGTCGACAAGAAGGGGTTCACCGTCCCGTTCGTCTGCGGGGCCCGGAACCTCGGCGAGGCCCTCCGGCGCATCGACGAGGGCGCGGCCATGATCCGGACCAAGGGCGAGGCCGGGACCGGCAACGTCGTCGAGGCGGTCCGCCACATCCGCCAGATCTCCTCCGAGGTCGACGAACTCATCAAGCTCCCCAAGCGAGAGGTCGCCGCCTGGGCCAAAAAGGAGCGGGTCTCCGAGACGGTGTGCCACGAGGTCCGCACGCTCGGACGGCTACCGGTGGTCAACTTCGCCGCCGGTGGGATCGCCACGCCCGCGGACGCCGCGCTCTGCCGCCTCCTCGGGGTCGACGGCCTGTTCGTTGGCAGCGGGATCTTCAAGTCCGAGCACCCGATGAAGGTCGCCCGGGCGATCGTCGAGGCGTCGCTCCACTACGAGGAGCCGGAGGTGCTCGCCCGCGTCTCCGCCGGCCTCGGCGAGCCGATGCGGGGGATCGACGTGGTGACGCTCCCGCCGGAAGCGCTCCTGCAGGGACGGGAGTCCGAGCTCCCCGTCGCCCGCCGGCGGGGCCCGACCGAAGCGTGAGCCTCCGGAGCGCCCTCGCGGCCCCTCCGCTGGCCGTATAGCCCTCCGGCTCGGTGGGGTCGCTCGTGCGGATCGTCCAGGTCTCGCCGTTCTTCGCCCCGCACACGGGGGGCGTCGAGTCCCATGTCCGCAATCTCTGCCGGGAGTTCGCGGCCGAGGGCCACGAGGTGACGGTCGTCACCTCCCGCTACGAGCGCCACCTGCCCGTCGACGAGCGCTCGGAGGGGTACCGCATCGTCCGGGCGCGTACCCTGTTCGTCGCGGCCAACACTCCGTTCGACCCCGGGATGACCGCGATCGTGCGGCGCCTGGACGCCGACGTGGTGCACCTGCACTACCCTCCCCCCCTCACCTCCTACTTCGCCACGCGGGGCCTGTCGAATCGGAAGGTCCCCGTCTGCCTCACCTACCATTGCGACCTCGACCTCCCGGGCCGAGCGGGTCGCCTGGTCGCCGGCGCCTACCAGCGCTTCTTCGTCCCCCCGACCCTCCGGCGCGTCGACCGGGTCGTCGTCCACACCCGGAGCTACGGGGTCACGTCGGCGATGCTGCGGGGGCGGGACCTGGCGGTCATCCCGTCGGTCGTCGACCTCGAGCGCTTCCGGCCGGGCCTGGATGCCAGCCGACTCCGCCGCGAGCTGCGCCTCGACGGGAAGCGGGTCCTCGCGTTCACCGGCCGGCTCGTCCCCCACAAGGGGGTGAACGTCATCCTCGAGGCGCTCGTCGAGCTGCCGTCGGACGTCGTCCTGCTCGTGATCGGGGCGGGGCCCCGCTTGCCGAGCCTGATCGGGCTCGCGCGCCGGCTGGACGTCGAGGGCCGGGTCCGGTTCTGCCCCGCGGTGAGCGACGACGAGCTCCCATACTTCCTGGCGCTCGCCGACCTCTTCGTCTTCCCGTCCCAGAATCGGCTCGAGGGGTTCGGCCTCGCGGTCGCCGAGGCGATGGCCATGGCGCTGCCGGTGGTCGTCGCCGACCTTCCGGGGGTCCGGGAGATCATCGAGCCCGGGGTCGAGGGACTCCTGGTCGAGCCCCTGATCGCCTCGGACGTCGCGGCCAAGGTGCGCACCCTGCTGGAGGACCCGGCGCTCGCCCGTCGGATGGGGGAGGCCGGTCGCCGTCGGGCCGAGGCCCGGTACGGACGCGCGACCGTCGCCGGCCAGCTGCTCAGTCTCTACGCAGGCCTGCGCGCAGCTGGTTGATCTGGACCTTCAGCCGCTCGGCCTCGTCGCCCGCCGCCGTCCTCCAGGTCGTGTCCGAGGCGGCGTAGAGGATCGAGCGGGAGGCGTTGACGAGGAGGGCCCGACCCTCCGAGTCGACCCCCTCGCGGACCACGGTCGCGAGCGAGCCTCCCTGGGCGCCGATCCCGGGCACCAGGATCGGGATCTTGTTCCCCAGCGCCGCCCGCGCGGTCCGGAAGGCGTCGGCGAAGGTCGCGCCGACGACGGTCCCGACATTGCCGTGCGCGTGCGCGAGCCGGCGGACTTCGCCGACGACCGCGAGCCAGAGGGGGCCCCGGGGGGTCGGGATCTCCTGGAAGTCCACGGAGCCGGGGTTCGAGGAGTGGGCGACGACGAAGACCCCGCGGGCCGGGTCCTCGAGGAAGGGGCCGAGGGTCTCCCAGCCGAGCCACGGGGTGACCGTCACCGCGTCGAACCCGAGCGCGTCGAACGCCCCCGTCCGGAACATCCGCATCGTGTTCGGGATGTCGTTCGCCTT
>JASHTC010000030.1 GCA_030040755.1 Thermoplasmata archaeon
GGAGCGCCGGACGCAGGTCCAGGATGTTCACGCCCCAGTCGCGGCGCAGCCGGTCCCGGAACTCGAGCGTCTCGGGGAAGTGGTACCCGGTCTCGAGGAAGAGCACGGGAATGTCGGGCCGGAGCTTCCGAGCGATGTCGAGGACGACGAGACTGTCCTTGCCGAACGCCGAGGCGATCACGAGGCCGGGGCCGAACTGGGCCGTCGCCCAGCGGATGACCACGTCCGGTCCGTGCCCCTCGAGGTCGTGGGACCAGCGAGCCGCCTGCTCCTCCGGAGCGAGAGTGACCATGACAGCCTCTCTACGTGCCGGGGCCGTATTTGGGGGCCGAGATGCGTGCGGAAACCGCCGCCCGGGGTAAAACCGGCGCCGCCGCGGCGCGCGGGGTGGACGCGCGCCGGAAACGGAACGTCTATTTCGAGGGAGGGAGCTGCGGAGGCGGGTGCCCCCATGGTGCAAAAGGTGATCGAGGTCGTGGGAACGTCGACCGAAGGATTCGCTCGGGCCGCCGAGAACGCGGTCCGGACCGCCGCGAAGAGCGTGCGCAACCTGCGCTGGTTCCGCGTGGCGGAGCTCGAGGGGAGCATCAAGGACCAGAAGGTCGCGGAGTACCACGCGACCGTCAAGATCTACTTCGACCTCGAAGGGTAGCGCGGCCGCCGCTCCCGGTCCTCCCTCCGACGGAGCGGGACCTCCGCCGACCCCCGGGCCCGGTCACCGGACGTGAGCATCCGGTGTGCGTCCGGGCCATCCTCCCCGGCCCCCTTCGTTCCCCGACGAGGAGCCGGGGGAAGATGTCCGACGCGGTGACCTGCAAAAACCTCGGGAAGACGTTCCCCGGAGGGGTGGAGGCCGTCTCCTCCGTCTCCCTCGACGTGGCGCACGGCGAGATCTACGGCTTCCTCGGCCCCAACGGCGCGGGGAAGACGACGCTCATCTCGATGCTGACGACCCTGCTCCGGCCGACCCGAGGTTCGGCGGAGGTGGAGGGGATCGACGTGGTCCGGTACCCCGAGCGGGTCCGCCGACGGATCGGCCTCGTCTTTCAGCGGTCCACCTCGGACGACGCCCTCACCGGCCGGGAGAACCTCGAGGTCCTCGCCGGACTGCACGGGCTGTCCCCCCGGGAGGCCCGCCCGAGGATCCGGGAGGTCCTGGAGCGGCTCGACCTCGGCGAGGCGGCGGACCGGAGGGTCAGCACCTACTCCGGGGGGATGCGGCGACGCCTCGAGATCGGGGCCGGCATCGTCCACGAGCCGAGCCTCCTCTTCCTGGACGAGCCGACGCTCGGCCTGGACCCGCAGGGCCGCGCCGGGTTCTGGGAGTACGTCCGGGACCTGCGCTCCCGACGCGGGATGACGATCTTCCTCACCACCCACTACCTGGACGAGGCCGATCAGCTCTCCGACCGGGTGTCGATCATCGACCACGGCCGCGTCCTGCGGACGGGGAGCCCGGTCGCCCTCAAGGAGTCCCTCGGCCGCGACGTGGTGCTCGTCCGACCCTCCGACCCCGCCCGGGACCTCCGCTCCCTCCTCGCGGGCCTTCCCGGCGTCTCTTCCGTCGACCCGAGGGCGGGCGACGGGGAGTATCGGGTGAAGGTCGCGCGCAGCGAGTCGTTCGTGCCCGCGGTCGTTCGGGCGTGCGATGCGGCGGGCGTCGAGCTCGCCGGAGTCGCGACCCGCAAGCCGAGCCTGGACGAGGTGTTCCTCACCGTCACCGGCCGGGAGTATCGGGAGGAGAGCGAGGCGAACGCCCCCGTCCCCGCGGGAACGACCGGGACCCGAGGCCGCTGATGTACCGGGAGTTCCTCACCGTCCTCCGCCGGGAGGCCCTCAAGTGGGTACGGGTCCCGATCTGGGTCGCCTCCTATTTCGTCGTGCCGATCCTGTACCTGCTCCTGTTCGGCCAGGCCTTCGACCTCGGCCGACTGTTCCCCCCGGGAGCGGATGGCTCCGTCTACGTCCGGGCCGCGTTGCTGGGGGCGCCGAACTACTTCTCGTACTTCGCCGTCGGGATGGTCGCCTTCGTCACGCTCACGGCCTCCCTCTACTCGGGGACCGGCATCCTGTTCGACAAGCAGCTCGGGATCCACGCCCGGATGACCGCCACCCCCGCCCCCCGCAGCGCGCTGTTCGCCGGCAGCCTGACGTTCCGAGCGTTCTCCGCGGCCTGGCCGGCCTTCCTCGCCCTCGGCTTTGCGCTCGCCTTCACCGGCGTCCCGGGGCTCGTCGGCCTCTCGGTCCGCTCCTCCGTCAGCGCGGTCGGGGCGGCGGAGGTCGTGGCGGCCGAGGCGCTCCTCGCGCTCATGTTCACCGCGCTGTTCCTCTCCTTCGGCTACGTGTTGACCTCCAACGAGGCCTACTTCGGAATCACCTCGTTGCTCAACCTGCCGATCCTGTTCACCTCCAACGCCCTGTTCCCGCAGGGCACGATGCCCTCCTGGCTGCAGACCGTCACCGCCTACAATCCGGCCTCGATGGCGGCGAATGTGATGCGGGAGAATCTCTTCCCCACGAGCGGGTATCCCTACCCCCCGGTGGTCTACCTGCTCGGCCTGCTCGCGTGGGCGGCGCTGCTCGTCTCGCTCGGCCTCTACCTCTCCGCGCGCTCGCTCCGGGTCCCATGACCCCGGACACGGCCCGGCCAACCCCTCCTTCCGGGCCGGTGGGATCGACTCCCCGCTCCCCCCGGAGCGTACCGGGAGCCGGGAGTTAGCCGCCCGGGGCGGCATGCCGGGGCCGCGCACCGGACGAAGGGCGACGGCCCCGAGGAGGCCGGGTCGTGGGCTCCGGGGGAGCACCGACCGCCGGGGCGAGCACGCGGGCGGTCAATGCTTCGACGACCTCCTCCGCATCGTTCGGCATCGGGACCCGACGGTACCCGACCCCGTGGGCCTCGGCGAACTCCCGGATCACGACGTCGAGGTCGTACAGGACCTCGAGATGGTCGAACACGAACCCGAACGAGGCGATGAGCTGGTGGCGCGCCCCCCGGCGGTACCAGTCGAGCATCACGTCGGTGATATCCGGACCGAGCCAGGGCTCGGTGGTGTTCCCCGCGCTCTGGAAGGTGAACGACCATCGCTCGAGCTGGGCCGAGCGAGCGATGGCGTCCGAGGTCTGGGCGAGGATCTCGGGGTACGGGTCGCCCCGCTCGCGCATCCGCTGCGGGAGGCTGTGGGCCGAGAGGAGCACGGCATCGGCCGGGTCGGGGTGGGCGGCGAGGTCCGCGCGGATCGCCCGGACCCAGTACCCCAGCCAGTTCGGGTCGAGGTGCCAATCGAGACGGACCTCGACCTCGACCGCCCCGTCGGCCGCCCGGACCCCCTCGGCGACCCCCTGCTGGTACGGTTCGCTGATCCAGGTCGACGCGTAGGGAGAGAGCGGGACCGCGACCAAGTGTCGGAAGCCGGCGCGGGCCGCCTCCGGGATCACGTCCCGCAGCGCCGGGTGCCCGTGCTTCACGCCGAGGAACACGCGCGCCCCGGGCTGGTCGCGTCCGAGCCGCCGCTCGAGCTTCTCCCGCAACGAGGCGAGGATCCGGTTCTGGGGCGAGCCGCCGATCCGCTCGTACCGGCGGACGTACTCCGCCACCATC
>JASHTC010000006.1 GCA_030040755.1 Thermoplasmata archaeon
CGCACCTCGACCATGGTGCGCGTCGCCCAGGAGCGGGTCGCCGACCTGTTCGCGCTCGCGGAACGAGAGTCGGCATCGGGAGCGGGGGGGCTGGCCGACCGGTACGTCCGGCTCGCCCGAAAGATCGGGACCCGGTACAATCTCCGCCTCCCCCCCGAGTACCGCGAGGTATTCTGCCGGGGCTGCTCGTCGTACTGGGTCGAAGGGCGCACCGTGCGGACCCGGCTCCGTCGCGGGCACCGGGTGCGGACCTGTCTACGGTGCGGCCGGGAGCGACGGACGGTCACCCGGACCCGGGTCCGGGCGAGCCAACCCCCCGGGACCCCCCGGGAGGAGGTCGCGTCGGAGGACCCGGTGCTCGTCGGCCCGGTCGAGGAGGAAACCGAGGAACCCGGGGGCGACGAGGGTTCGGAAGAAGCATAAGCGCGCTCCGCTCCTCTCCCGCCCGCGCCGGGGTGGCCGAGTGGCCAAAGGCGGCAGACTCAAGATCTGCTCTCGCAGGAGTTCCCAGGTTCAAATCCTGGCCCCGGCAGCTGGCCCGTCGGACGAGCTCACCACGGCGTCGCTTCGGGGTCAGCCCAGGCGTAGACCGCGGGCCAGTGCGTGGTAGTAGGCGATCACCGGCGCCTTGCGGAGCTCGTACTGGCCCCGTGAGATCTTCTTGAGGATCTTCTGGCGAACCAGCCGCCCAATGTACGGACTTTGGATTCCCAGCGACAGGATCTCGGAGCTACGTAGCCGCGGTCGCCCGACGTCTGCGATCTTGGCAAACGCGCGAATGTCCTCATCCGATGCCGACGCGCATTCTCGTTCGAGCCAGCTCCCGCCCACGTCGAGGGCCTCCGGGACCGAAGCCTGTACTCGCGCGACATCGACGGTGGACCCCTCGATGAACGCCGCGTGCGCCAGGCACTGGACCAGGAAAGGGTAGCCGCGGCTAAGGCGGTGGACGAGTTCGATGGCGTCGGTCGTCCATCCGCCGCGAAGGTCGGCCGCACGTATCGGAGCGTTCAGCGCCTCGCCAGTTTCGGACGGTGATAGCTCCCCGATATCAAACCGGCCGGCCGAGAAGACCCTGGCGATCGGGGGGGTGTCGGGCTGAGACAGACGATCGGCAAGTTCGACCCCACCCGCCACGATCAACACGATCGGAACGCGCCCATGAGTTTCGGCGATCGTCTTGAGCGCACCAAGTCCGCTCGCGTCCAACAACTCCGCGTCATCGACGCAGATCATCAGAATGCTCCCGTCGGGTAGGGAGTCGATGCACTCTCTCCAGACCGCGAGGCCAGAAGTGGGTCGAGAGGCCGCGCTTGAGCCCAAAGTGACTCCGGTTCCGGCGATCGACAGCCCGTGCACTCGAGACAGGAACGCGCGAACGCGATCGCCGGCACCGGCCCGACCCTCCAGCTGTCGAGCTACCTCCTGTACGACGCTGGCCAGAAGTCGGTCCTCGGAGCTGTGGATGCGAAGCGGAATCTCTACCACGATGGCATCGGACCGAGCAGCGAGCGTGAGCGCCTCGATCTTTCGGAGTACCGAGGTCTTCCCACTGCCGCGGTACCCGTTTAACAAGAGCGCGGAGTTCCGCCCCAAACGACGGGCCAGCTCAAGCGCTTCGCTCGCCCGTCGCAGCACTGCCTCCCGGCCCGCGAATGTGCTGGGAGTCGCCGGCTGGCCGGGCACGTACGGATTCACGCTCGGCAATAATTTGTTTTGTTATATAACGTTATATAATTAAAGAAAAACGGCGGGCGGGGGCGGAGGCATGATCCCAGTGTCTCGGTTAAGTCGGCAGGCCGGAACTGGAACTTTTTGGCCATGCCTGGCCCCGGCAGCCTCTTCGCCCCCAGGGTCCGAGTGCACCGGGCCGTACGACTCAGGCCCGGGGGAGGACGGCGCGCTCGGGCAACGGTACCCCGACCTAGTGTATTCCTCTCGGTCCCGGACCCACCCGACACCGGGGACCGGTCGAAGGATGTTCGGTCGGGTCGGGTTCCGGTTCAATCGCTGCCGGGGGCCGCCTTCCGATTCTCTGGTGGCACGCCCTCGGACGCCCGGGCCCACCTCACCTCAGTCGGAAGGTGCGCTTTCGAGAGCATCGACCGGAATCTCGGATCCCCCCGAATGGAGTCGAAGGCGATATCCTGATAATTGATCCACAGGGACCGAGCCCCGTAACCCGTGTCGCGTTCCAACAACTCGATGGCCTTCTCCCGGTCCCCCAGGGCGGCATAGCCCTCCGCGAGCCACTCCGGACTGACGTAGGCGGTTCGGGAGGTCTCCTCCATCTCCTTCAGAATGCGTCGTGCCTCGTCAGGCCGGCCGCCATGGGCCCATAGAACCGCTCGGGTCCATTGAGCCCACCGGCCCAAGGGGCCTTCGGCGAGGTCCGCCTCCCGGAGGGCGTCCGCCTTCCGGCCGGCTTGGGCGTAGATGAGGCCGAGGGCAAGGTGCATGACGGGACGCTCGGGGGTCTGGCCTTGCCAACGCTTGGCGAGTGCGACGGCCGAGTCGAAGTCTCCGGCGAGGCAGAGCGACATCCACAGGGCAAAGTGACGGACCCCGAAGAGTGGGTCGAGCTCCACGGTGGTCCGGAACTCCTTCACCGCGTCGCCGTACCTCCCGATCGTCTTCAGGAGCTCCCCATGCCAAAAGTGGGCGGCTGCATTGCTCGGATTGAGCGAGATGGCTCGCTGGAACTCGGCCTCCGCGACGGCCCAATCGTTGTCGCGTTGGAGGGCCAGATTGCCGCGCGCCGTGTGGGCATCGGAGGAGTCGGGGCTGAGCTCGAGCGCCCGGGTGATGAGATCCCGGGCCCGAGGAAACGCCTCGTCCGCCGCGAGAGCGTCGCCCGCGAGACCGATCAACACGTTCGCCAGGGCCGCGTAGGGGTCGGGGAAGCGGGGGTCCTTACGGATCGCTTCCTCGAAGTAGGAGATCGACTCCAGCATGCCCTCGTGAGCCCCGCGAGCGGCATGGACCCCTTGGAGGTAGAGCTCGTAGGCCCCCAGGTCGCTCGTGGGCTCCTTGCGGATCTCCTCCCGCTCCGGGCCGAGGAGCTCGAGCCGAAGCGCGCCCGCCGTCCGTTCGGCCACCTCCGTCTGGACCGCGAAAACGTCGTCCAGGTTGCGGTCGTAGCTGTCCGCCCACATATGGTCCTGAGTGTTGACGTCGATGAGCTGCAAGGTGATTCGCAGTCGATTCCCCGCCTTCCGCACGCTGCCCTCGAGCACCGACGTGACGCCGAGCTCGGTGCCGATCTGAGCCACGGTCTTCGACGTGGACTTGTACTGGCCGACCGAAGTGCGTGCGATAACCCGGAGACTCCGGATCTTGGACAGTGCGCTGATCAGCTCCTCGGTGAGCCCGTCCGCGAAGTACTCGTCCTTGGGGTCGGGGCTGATGTTCGCCAGGGGAAGGACCGCGAGTCGACTCCGCGAAACCCCGCCGGACGGGACCTCGGGCGCCTCCCACGGTACGCTCACCCGGTAGATGTCGATCGGCAGGACGACATGCTTGAGGGCCGTCGGCGCGAGCTTCTCGAGCCGGTTCGGGATCTTGTTTCGAATCTGGTCGAAAACCTGGCCCGAAATGCAGATCCCTCCGGGAGCCGCGAGTGGCTCGACGCGGGAGGCGATGTTCACCGCGTCTCCGAAGATATCGGACTCGCGTTGTTCGACGTCCCCCAGATGAACGCCAATGCGGAGCAGGATGGGGCGGACCCCCGGCTGCGCGTTCCGCTCGTGCAGGTGTTGCTGGATGTCGATCGCACACTGGACGGCCCGCAGCGCGCTATCGAACTCCGCCAGGAATCCGTCGCCCATCGATTTGATCTCGCGGCCCTGGTGGGCCGCGAAGAGGGGACGGACGATGCCAGCCTGCTCGTCCCGGAGTCGGAGCGCCTCCGATTCGTCGGCCTGGGCCGCGGCGGTCGAGCCGACCATGTCGGTGAACATGATGGCCGAAAGGCGGCGGACCGACGCCACAGCGCGAAAACCGCTTCGGTTAGATTAAGGGCCCTGCCCGCCCGAATCGTTCCGAGGCGACCAAAACGGGGCCGGTCGACCGAACTCGGGACCTTCGCGACGCACCATCCGGAACCCGAAGTTTTGGCGGATAATCCCGGCCCCGCGTCGGAGCTCCGTTCATGTCCGAGCCCCATCCCCCTCGGTCGGCGCCGGGGGGCCGCGGTCCGCGCGGGAATTCCCCGCCAGCACGGACGGTCGGCCGACCTGCCCACATCCTCCGTCCATTCCATGATGCTCGAACGGTACGGCTAAGTACTCCCGCAGTTCCGTACCCCCTGGCGGAGGCGTCCGCCAGCCGGGCTCCCGGCGAACCGCCCTCGGGCCAATGACGCCTGCTCCCGAAAGGGGGAGTAGGCAGCATGGACCCGACCGAGCAGGCAGTCAACGTCATCCAGGCGGCGACCGTCCTTCTGCTCTCTCCCTTGCTCGCGGGGGTCTCCGCGCGGGCCAAGGCGTGGACAGAGTCCCGCACCGGTCCCTCCATCTTCCAACCGTACTTCGACCTCGCGAAGTACCTCCGGAAGGAGACCCTGGTGCCCGAGGGGTCCTCGAGGGTATTCTACACGGCCCCGGTCCTCGCGTTCGGTACCTACCTACTGATCTCGGTCGTCGTCCCGATCATCACGCCGTACCCCCTCCCGTACGCCCCGACGGTGGACTTCCTGGGGGGCGGGCTTCTCTTCGGCCTCGCCGGGGCCGTTACCCTGCTCGCGGCGCTCGACTCGGGGAGCAACTACACGGCGCTGGGGGCCAGTCGGACGGTCTCCTTCGCCGCGTTCGCTGAACCCACGCTGATCGTGGTGTTCTTCGCGGTCGCGATCATCACCGGGACCAACAACCCGTACGTCACGAACGATCTGCTGACGTCGTCGACGTCCGCCTACCTTTCGGCGACCCATCTGCTCGTCACGGGGGCGTTCTTCCTGCTCCTTCTCGTGGAGATCGGCCGACTTCCGGTCGAGAGTGCCGGCCTGATGGAGTTCGGCATGCTCGAGGACGGCCGGCTCTACGAGCACTCGGGCCGACTCCTCGGGATCCTCCGGTGGAACGGCTGGATGAAGCAGTTCCTCCTCTGTTCGGTCTTCCTCAACGTCTTCGCGGTGCCGTGGGGGATGTTCGCGCAGCCCACGGTGCTCGGCGCGGTCGGAAACATCGGGATACTCCTCCTCAAGCTGCTGCTGCTCGTCGGGGTTCTCGCCCTCATCGAAGCGACCGTCGCCAAGGTCCGGCTGTTCAAGATCCGGGATTTCCTGGCGCTGTCGTTCTCGCTGGCCATCCTCTCGGTCTTCGCGTTCGCGGTCCTGGGGGTTCCCTAGATGATCCCCACGAGCGAGGTGGTCGCGTTCGTGGGAGTCGGCGTCCTCCTGACCGCCCTCTTCCTGCAGTCGGAGTCGTTCGTCAATCCGCTCATCCAAGGGATCGCCGTTCAGTCCCTCCTGCTCGCCGTCCTGCTGAGCTGGCTCGCCTGGACCGAGCGGAGCGTCGACCTCGCGCTCCTCGCCGGATTGACGGTCGTCGTCCGGGCGCTCGTCATCCCCGGCGTGCTCCGACGGCAGATCCGGGCCTTTCGCTGGCGCAGCCGGGAGATCCATGCGGCGAACCGCGTGACCGGCCACGCGCTCGCGGCCGTGGCCGCGGCGATCGTGGCGTGGTTCGTTTTCCAGCAGACGCTCGCCTCCGTCTTCCCGGAGCCCGGCGCGGCCCTCCCGTTCGTCCTCCTCGTCCAGGGGCTCCTGATGCTCGCGACCCGGTCGAACACTCTCGTCCAGGTCATCGGGTATCTGGAGGAGGAGAACGCGATCGTCTACGCGGGCGCGCTCTTCGCGAGCGCGTTCCCGCTCTTCGTGGAAGTCGTCGTCTTCCTGGACGTGCTCGGGGTGGTGCTCGTCGGGATCATCCTGTCCATCCAGCGTGACGTCACCGGCTCGCCCGAGGAAGCCGGTCTCGAGGAGTTGGCCGGATGAACGTGGGCGAGCCCGGGCTCTGGCTGTATCTGCTGCTTCTCGCTCCGTCCGCGGCGGCCCTGCTGGCCCTGGTCCCCTACGCGGGGGTCAGCCGGGTCGTCGCGCGCGCCGGTTCCCTCCTGGCCCTCGCGTCCGCCCTCGCGCTGATGATCGACGGGACGAGCGGCCGGTGGGGGGCCTACCTCGGCCTGGACTCCCTCAGCGAAGTCTTCCTCGTGATGGTCGCGAGCATCTACGCCACCTCCACCTGGTACTCGGAGGGCTACCTGCGGGGCGTCCACCGGCCGTTCCTCACGCCCCAGCTCTACTACGCGCTTCTCGGCGCGTTCGCGCTCGCGATGATCGCGACCCTCGTGGTCACCGACCTCGGGCTGATGTGGATCGGCATCGAGGCGACCACGGTCGCCAGCGCGCTCCTGGTCGTCCTCGAGCGCAAACCCACGAGCGTCGAGGCGGCGTGGAGGTACACGCTCATCGCCTCCGCGGGGCTGACCATCGCGCTCTTCGCCCTCCTCCTCATCTACGCCGACACGGGGACGCTCGATGCGTTCGCCCTCGCCGCGTCCCGTCCCGCGCTCTCGCTTCCGATCGAGATGGGGGTCGCCCTCGCGCTCGTGGGGTACGGCACCAAGGTCGGGCTGTTCCCGATGCACACGTGGCTGCCGGACGCGCACTCGGAGGCGCCCTCCCCGGTCTCGGCGATGTTCTCGGGCGTCCTCCTCCCCACGGCGCTCTACGCCTTTCTTCGGGTCTATGCCATCCTCCCGACCCCCACGCCCGCGCTGATTACCGACCTCCTGGTGGCGTTCGGAGGCGCGACCGCCCTATCGGGCGCCTTTCTCCTGCAGCGCCAGCGGTCGTTCAAGCGGCTGCTCGCCTACTCGAGCATGGAGGTCATGGGCATCGCCGTCGTGGGAGTCGCCCTTGGCGGCGTGGCCCTCTACGGCGCTCTCGTCCTGCTCGTGGCCCACGCGTTCGCCAAGTCGGCCGCCTTCTACTGCGCGGGCAATGTGCTGCGCTCCACCGGGACCACCCGGGTCGACGAGGTCCGGGACCTCCAGCATCGGATGCCCCGCACCGGCGGCGCCTGGGTCCTGGCCTCGTTCGCGGTCACCGGAGCTCCCCCGTTCGGAACCTTCCTCGGGGAGCTCCTGATCGTTCTGGGAGCGATCGCGGCCGGCTGGTACTGGCTCGCGCTGCTCCTCGTGGTCGCCATCCTCGTGGCGTTCCTCGGGGTCAACAGCCAGGTCGGACGGATGGTCTTCGGGAGCGCCGCGCCGATGGGCTCGAGCCCTTCCACCGCCGCGGAGGAGAGCGCAGCGGTCGCCTACCTCAACGTCGGGGTCGCGCTGGCGGTCGGGGTGGCCGCCCTCCCGTACCTTTCGAACGCGATTCGGGCCGCCGCTTCGCTCCTGGGAGGCGCGCCGCCGTGATCGAAAGCTCCGAACTCCCCGCCCGTCGCCCCGGTACGGGGGGTACGCATCCGGAACTGGCCCTCGCCTATGCAGCGGACGACGGCTCGTTCGCCGTGTACAACGACTACTCCGCCGGGCGGGCCGTGTTCCGGCCCCGCTCCGAGACCCCGCCCCCTCCCGAGGTCGCGGCGACCTGGCGTCGGACGCGCGATGGGGGGCAGGTCCGGCCGGTGGCGCCTGCCGATCCGGTGGAGGGGTACGGGCTCTTCACGTTCCCCTACGGCCCGATCAGCATGGGGGTGCCGGAGAGTGGCCGATTCGACGTACGCACCTACGGCGAGCGGATCCTCGCGCTCGTGCCCGTCGCCGGTTACAAGTCCCGCCGGATCCTCGCTTCGGTATGCGGCCAGACCGTCCCCGACGCCGCGTTACGGATCGAGCGCCTCGCCGGCAACTTCTCGGCGGCGCACGCAACGGCGTTCCTGTCGGCGGCCGAGAGCGCGGCCGGAGCGAGCGTACCCCGCGGAGAGCTGTGGGTCCGGGCGCTCGCCCAGGAGCTCCAGCGGGTCTACAATCACGTCCACGTAATCGCCCGGGTCGCCGAGGCCGCGTCCCAGAACGTCGGGACGGCGCAGACCCAGGCCCTCGCCGAAGAGATGCTGCGGGTCCAGGGTTCTGTCTTCGGCCACCGATGGCTGTTCGGTGCCCTCCTCCCCGCCGGGCCACGACGCCGATTGGACGCGGGGGACCGTCGCGACCTGTCGAACGTCCTGAGGCGACACGCCGCGACGTTTGACCGGCTATGGGAACTGTTCCTCGGAAGCCGCACGTTCGTCGACCGGATTCAGTCCACGGGCACGGTGACCCCCTCGCTCGCGAAGGAGTGGGGAGCGGTCGGTCCCACGCTGCGGGCCTGCGGGGTTCCCTGGGACGACCGACTGCGCGTGCCGACGTCGCCGTACACCGACCTGTTTCTGGACCTGCCGCAGGAGTCCGGAGGGGACGCGCTCGCGCGGCTGCTGGTGCGCGCCCACGAGGTCCGGGCGAGCTTCCTCCTGATCGAGCAGCTGCTCGACCGGTGGACCACGACGCCGGAGGCGCTCGAGGCTCCCGCTCCTCCCGTGGCCCCCTCCCGGGCGCTGGGGCGGGTAGAGAGTCCGAGCGGCGACCTCGTGTACGACGTGACCCTCTCGGGGGACCGGGTCGCGTCCATCGGCATGCGGTCGGCCAGTCAGGCGAACTTTCCCCTCTTTGCGCGAGGGCTGCGGGACGGAGTGTTCACGGACTTCCACTTCGCCTGGGAAAGCTTCGGGCTCGTCTTCTCCGAAGTGGACGGGTAGGGGGAAGCGGACGATGCCGACGTGGATCGGGCAGGCCGTTCGCCACGGCATCGTGACGTCCCGATACCCGGCGGAGCCTGCCTCGGAGGCCGAGGTCCCGCCGACCGGCCGGCCCCCGGTCGCGGTGAAAGGCTCGAAGCTGCTCCCCGCCGGGGCCTCGCTCTGCCCGGTGGGCGCCATCTCGGACCGAGCGGTGGACCGAGGGAGATGCATCCGCTGCGCCCGGTGTCTTCCGGGCGGCTTCGAGTTCCGGGGACCGGTCGAATCCGCGACCCGCACCCGTACGGGCCTCGTGACGGGCGAACCCTCCCCCGCAGCTCCCGAACCGACCCCGCCGCTCGCCGCGCTCTCCCGCTCGGTCCATGTCTTCCTGGTCGACGCGGGCAGTTGCAACGCGTGCAACCTCGAGGTGCTGGCCCTGGCGAATCCGTTCTACGACTCCCAGCGGTTGGGAGTCTTCTTCACCAACTCTCCCCGCCACGCCGATGTCCTCCTCGTCGTGGGCGTCCCGACCGAGGAGATGGTCGAGCCCCTTCGCCGAGCCTATGACGCGCTTCCCGCCCCGAAGGCCGTGGTCGCCGTCGGCGTCTGTGCGATCAGCGGCGGGGCGTTCGCCGGAACTCCCGGGCTCCACGATGCGCTCGACCAACTCGTGCCCGTGGACGTCTACGTTCCCGGCTGCCCTCCGGCTCCGGTCCACGTGCTGGACGGGCTGCTCCGGGTCGTGGGGCGCGGGCGGAAGGCGGAGGGGGCATGACGCTGGATATCGCGGGAACCCTGCTGACCGCGTCGGTCACCGCATTCTTCGTCGGCGCGGCCGGCTCGTTCGTGGACCGGCGAGTCGGGTATCTCGCTTCGACCGCGGGGTCCGTGGGACTGCTCGTCGTGGCCGTTACCGTCCTCGTCGGCGGCCCGGTGACCGGCGCGACCTGGTCCGGCCCGCTCGGGGATGCGGAGGGCCTCTCGGTGGACGCCCTCTCCGCGTTCTTCCTCCTGGTGGCGTCGATCGTGTGGACCGCCACGTCGGTGTATTCCCTCGCGTACGACGACCGTCCGTCGCCCCTCTTGGCCGTGACCTACAGCCTCGCGCTCGGGTCGATCGCGCTCTTGATGAGCGCCTCGGACCAGATCCTCTTCCTGATCGGCTGGGAGGCGATGACGCTCGCCTCCTACGGGATGATCCTCCAGGCCCGCGGACGGAGCGAGCGCGTCTACTCGGCGGCGTTCGTCTTCCTCGCCTTCGGCGAGGCGAGCACGCTCTTCGTGTTCCTCGCGGTCGCCGGCCTCTGGGCCGGCACGGGGACCTTTGCCTTCGGCCCGCACCTCGGTCCCGGTACGCTCGCCACGCTCGTGTTCGTCTCGGGCCTCATCGGGTTCGGTCTCAAGATGGGGATCGCGCCGTTCCACATGAGCGAGTGGCTGCCGATCGCTCATTCGTCCGCCCCCTCCAACGCGTCGGCGGTGCTCAGCGCGACGCTCACGCTCGCGGGCGCGTACGGGCTGTTCCGGACCGTCAGCCTGCTGTCGTCACCGCCCTTGTGGTGGGGCGCGGTGATGCTCGGCATCGGCGCGATCTCGGCCTTGCTCGGCGCGTTATTCGCCTCCGTGAGCGAGCACACCAAGGGCCTGCCCGCGTACAGCACCATCGAGAACAACGGGCTGATCCTGGTCGCGCTCGGGGTCGCCCTGCTGGCGGAGAGCGACGGGTTGACCGCGTTGGCGGTCTTCGCCGTCTTCGCGGCGCTCTACCAGGCCCTCGCCCATGCGGTCGCGAAGACCGGCCTCTTCCTCAGCGCCGGATACGTCGAGCACACCGTACACACGTTCGACCTCAACTCGGTCGAGGGCTCGGTCAAGGCGGGGAGCCCCGGAGAGTACGCGGGGACCCTCGCCGCCGTCCTGAGCCTCGCCGCGGGTCCTCCCTTCGCGGGGTTCGTCAGCGAATGGATGATCCTGGAGAGCCTCTTCCAGTCGTACCGGTTCGCTCAGTCCTGGGTCCAGTTCGTCGGACTCCTCTCCGGCGCCGCCGTGGCGCTGGCCGCGGGGCTGATCCTGGTGGCGATGGTGAAGTTCGCCGGATTCTCCGTCCTGTGGAAACCGCACTCCTCCCCTCCGATCCGACGCGCCCCCGGGCTCGGCGCGGTCGTTGCCGCGGTCGGGGCGATCGCCCTCGCGGTGGGAGTGCTGGCACCGTGGGTCCTCGGCTTCCTGGCCCCCTCCGCCTCCGCGCTGCTCGGAACCCGGGTGAGCGCTCCGGTGGGAAGCCTCCTGTCCGTGCCCTCCGGTTGGTCCATCCTCTCCGGGTCGCCGTTCGGCATCTTGTCCCCTCCCATGATCCCCCTGGCCCTGCTCGCGGGAGCGGCGGTCGGAGCCGGCTACTGTCTCTTGGGCCGGCCCCGACCGAGACGCCGGGCGACGCTCTGGATGGCAGGGAACCCGCCCGGACAACCCGGTCAGACCTACACCTCGTTCGGATTCAGCACCGGAATCCGGATCATGATGAGCTCGGTCCTGGGGACCCGCGAGGTCCGGGAGAGCCAGGGCCCCGTGGCGGTCGCGGGAGTCCACGCCGTGGAGCCGTACAGCGTCGACCTCGAGGTGTTCGACAGCTTCAAACTGTTCTACGCGGCGCTCGTCCGGATGGGAGACGGGATTTCGGCCTCGCTCAAGGCCTGGGTCATGCCGGGCCGGCTCGGCCGCTACCTGGCGTACGTCCTAGTGGTGGTCCTCACGGTCGTGATCTACGTCGCCGCGGCCTACTAGCCGACCCCCGCGACGGGGTCGTCGGAGAGGGTCGTGGTTGGACATCCCGGCGGACGGACCCGACGTCGGTCGGCTCGATGGGCCAGCCGATCCTCGGAGGGTAAATGCGAGGCGCTCGGCCCGGGACGGTCATGCCCCCCTGGAGCCCTGCGACCTTGCGACGATGGGCGATCGGTCGAGGTTGATCGCGAGGAAGAGGGGGCGATCCGGCGGAGCATCCCGGCGCTCGAGTCCGAGAAGAGGCAGGCCAGGAGCCCGTTCGCACGTACCGGGGAACGCGGTCGAACGGGCCACGACCCGTGGGGCGCTCGAATCCCGGCCCCGCGGTCCTCCCTACGGAACGACTAACACCGGGACGTGGGCATTGGCTACCACATGGGCCGATACCGAGCCCAGCAGGAGGCGGCCGGGGTCGCCGCGCCCCCGAGTCCCGACCACGATGAGTCCCGTGCTCACCTCGCGACCTACGTCCAGCAGGACGGCCGCCGGAGGGCCCTCCCGTGTGCACACCATCGCCTGGAGTCCTCGGCGTTTCGCCTCGGACGCTAACGCGTCCATCGCGCGGAGGACCGCCCGGGAAGGGACCTCGACCTCTTCCTCCGTCAACGGCTCGGCGACGCGTCGATCGGCCTCGGAGGCGTGAACGAACCAGACGCATCCCGACCGGGGGGCCGCGAGGGCAAGGGCGAGCTGCCCCGCCCGGGCGGACGACGGCGAGGCATCAAACCCTACCACGATCCGCTCGATGCCTCCCTCACTGGGTTTCGAGGTCGTCGCCGGCGGCGAGGTGCCTGGGGCACCCGTTTCCCTCATCCCCGATCCGCTCCCCTCGGGAGATAGCGGCGGCTCGCGCGCTCGACCTCGAGGTCCTCCGCCGGCGCCTGGGTCGGGGGGGAGCGGAGCATGGCCTCCAGGGCCTTCACCCGCCGGGCCAGCACCTGATTCTCCCGATAGTACTCCGCTGCCTGGAAGTGGACGCGCGCCCGATCACTGGAACACTCGGAGAGAGCCACGGCAAGTTCTTGGATTCTCTCCGAGGGGTCTTCCGACGCCCGGCGATCGCTCGTACGCGTTCGCGGAATCAGAGGGAGAATCGACCGCAGCCAAGAGAGGACCCCCTCCCGTCCCACTTCATCCACGTCGATCCAGGGGCGAAGTATATCCTTCACCTCGGGAGACAGCTCGATCCACGAGGACGTCGAGCGTTCGCCGGAGTCACCGCGGGAATCGTCCCCTCTCGAAGCCCTCGAACCGCCCTCCATCTCCCTGGGTACCTCCCAGGGGTCATTGGCAGTACGCTGCAGTTCGATCCCGCTCCAGGGCGGGATGCGGCTGACCCCACAGCCAGAGAATGTCACCACTCCGGAGTACTTGTGCGCTGCGCTCGCTCCCCCCCTCCAAGAGCGGGCGACGTGGGTCGGCCGGACCTCGCCCCCCGTCCCTGGATTGACCCAGTGTCTTGGCGGGGTCGGATCTGACGGCCGGCCCCCTCCTGATTCCGAAGGAGTGACGCCGACTTCGCCGGACCGGGGGTCTCCGCGTCCCGACGACCTAGGCCAGCCGCCTGGGGCCATTGGGGGGGTGGCCGAGATGGGCGAGCTGGCGCCACCCCCCCCCCACTTGGCAGCGTACTTTGGTGGACAGCACTGAAACCCCAGTATAGTGCCGCAGGCTCGCAGACTTCGTCCCAGGTTCCGGCTCGAGCCCTCCACGGGGAATCTCTCCTTGTCGGGCATCGAAAGCCCTCCCATTCGCCCTCTGCGCCGGATGAGCGCCGTGCCCCGAGGAACGCAGTCTCGTCCGCCTCGTCTCAGGTACCCGAGGAACGGGACCCCATTGCGGAACTTAGATAACGTATAACCACGTTGGCCCCCGTCCCGGGAGCGCCTGGTGGTCGCAAGGCCGAAGCCGTGGCTCATCACTGCGGTCGTTACGCTGGCCGTGGTGGCCTGGGTCAGTAGCGGGGCTCCGGCGGCTGTGAGCCACGCTGCCGAGACGCCTGCGGGACCGTCAACTGCTACGGTGACGCCGTCGAGCCCCGCCCCGTCCTCCTCCCCATCCGCCCCCTCACCTGCCTCAACTGGAACGCCCAACGCCGCGGCCACCCTAGCGTCCAACGCGCTGGCCGCCGCGCGCGCGGCCGACGTGAATCCGGACCTAGTCTACGTACCGCGCCCATCGGCGACTCCCGCACAAATGGCCGAGGTGGAAGACACGGGCACGGTCGCCCCACTGTACACGGCTAACCCCGCCCCGATGGGGTTGGCGTATTACGGGCTGAACGGGACCGGCACAGGGCCCCCGACCGCCACGACCCTCACGACCACCGCTCTGAAGGGCTCGGTCGACGTGAACGCCCTCTCGGGCGAGGACCTCTACCAAGCGGAGCCCGCCAGTTACAGCATCCAGATGAACGCGGTCCTAACGGACGTGACGCTGTTCGGGACTCCGGGGTACACGTTTTGGACCCAGGACATCGCCACCTACTTCCCGTCGACCCAGACGCTGATGCTAGTCACGAACATCTGGAACTTCTCCGCCGTGCAGCTCTCTCCCAACTACCTCTATGCCACCAGCGGAGAGTTCAGCGCCGACGATTTCAGCGA
>JASHTC010000031.1 GCA_030040755.1 Thermoplasmata archaeon
GCCCTGGTTCGAGATGCAGTTCGGGTTAGGGCACCGCACGACCCCGACGATCGTGTCGGGAAGGTCCACCGGACGCTTCTCCTGTACCTTGAACTCCCGGATGATGGAGATCGTGGCGGTCGGTGCGATGAGCGCGATCGCGTTCACCTTGCGCGGGGAGAGCTCCATGTTCTCGACCTTGACGATGTCCTTCCAGCCGAGCTTGCCGGAGCGGACGTGGAGGCCGACGCTGACGGTCGAGTCCTTGTCGATCCCGCTGGCTCCGATGATCCGCAGTACGTCGAGCGCGAGCCCGGCCCCGATGTGGTCGATCACCGTGCCGTTCTTGATGGCCGCGATCCGGAGCTCCTGCATCGTGGCTACTCCGCCGCGGGGGCTCCGGCCAGGATCGCGTCGAGTAGGGCCATCCGCACCGGTACCCCGAGGAACGCCTGGCGGAAATAGGCCGCGTGGGGCGTCCGGTCGACCTCGGGGGCGACCTCCCCGAGCCGGGGAAGTGGATGCATCACGACGAGGCGCGGCTTGGCCTCCTCGAGGATGTGCGAGTCGATGCGGTACGATCCGGCTACTTTGCGGTACTCCCCTTCGTCCCCGAACCGCTCCTTCTGGATGCGCGTGACGTACAGCACGTCCGCGTCCCGGACGGCCTTGCGGATCTCCGGCTCGTCCGTGACCTTGGTCCCGCTCTTCTCGAGCTCTTGGCGAAGCTCGGCGGGGAGGCGGAGCTCCGGGGGCGAGGTGAGCACGAGCTCCACGCCGAACAGCACGCCGAGGGCGTAGGCGAGGGAATGCACGGTGCGTCCGTAACGGAGGTCGCCGAGGAGGACGACCCGCAGCCCGGCGAGCGTCCCGAACGCCTCGTGCATCGTCGCGAGGTCGAGGAGCGTCTGGCTCGGATGTTGACCCGCCCCGTCCCCGGCGTTGACGATCGGTTTGTCCGAAGCCCGGGCGGCCAACTGCGCCGCCCCTTCGTTCGGATGGCGCAGGACGATCGCGTCCGCGTATCCGGAGAGCATCCGGATCGTATCGGAGAGGCTCTCGCCTTTGCGCATCGAGGAGGCGGCCGCGTCGGCGATCGTGATGCAGGACCCTCCCAGCCGATGCACGGCGGACTCGAAGGAGAGGCGGGTCCGCGTGGAGGGCTCGAAGAATCCCATCGCCACGATCCGGTTCGCGAGCGGGTGCATGACCCGCTTCCCCTCGGCGAAGGGAATCATCTTCTGGGCCGAGGCTAGGAGCGAGAGGACCTCTTCCTTCGAGAGGTCCCGGATCGAGATCAGGTCGCGGCCCCGGAGCGACATCCGGGCCGGGGAGCCTACCGTCCCCTTAAACGCTTCGAGGTGGGGCGAGGCCTCGGAGCGGTCCGGCCCGCGGGGGGACGGAGGCAACCGATATGGGAGAACGTCCCCCCGCCTCCGCGTGGAGACCAAGCCCTGGTCGTGGGTGACCTGGGTCCTCTTCGTCGTTCTGGTCCTCGCGTGGGGATTCAACTACCTCTTCGTCAACCTCGGGCTCACGGGTTCGGGCCCCCTATGGCTCGCGACCCTGCGGGCCGCCTTGGGACTGGGCGGGATGGCGGTCCTGGTCACGGCGGCCCGGGGGTGGGGGGTGCTGGACGCCCGGGGCCGACGGGACGCGTTGCTCCTCGGACTCCCGAACACCACGCTGTTCTTCGGTCTGTGGTTCCTGGGAGCCACCCGAGTCCCTCCGGGGATCGCCTCGGTCGTGGTCTACACCTTCCCGCTTTGGGTCGCCGTGTTGTCCGCCCCCATGCTGAACCGCTCCCTGTCGGGGGCGGCGTGGGCCTCCGTGGTCGCCGGGTTCGTGGGCGTTGCCCTCATCGCTCAGTTCTGGTCCCTGGTGGGACCCGGCGTGTCCGTCGTCCCCGTGCTCGAACTCCTGGGGTCCGCCGGCAGCTGGGCGGTGGGGACCGTCCTTTTCCGGCGGCGTTTCCAGACTCGCGAGGTCCTCTCGGCGAGCGCCTACCAGGTCGCGGGCGGGACGGTGGGGCTCGTGGCCATCACCCTCCTGCTCACGCCCAGCCCCCTTCCCCGTCCCACGTTCGATGTGGTCGCTTCCGTCCTCTGGCTCGGGCTCGCCGGCACGGCCGTGGCTTATGCGATCTGGTTCACCTTGCTCGACCGGACGCCGGCCGCCCAGATCAGCGCCTACCTGTTCCTCGTCCCCGCGGTCGCCCTCGCCGCTTCGGCCGCTTTGCTCGGCGAGCGACTGTCGGCGGTTCAGGCGGTCGGGGTCGGCCTGGTGGTCGTCGCGATCTACGGGATCGCGCGCGCCCCCACCTCTCCGCGCGCCGCCCGCCCGGTCGTGGCCGGACCACGATGAGCGAGGCGGGGGCCGTCCCCGGGAGGTCAGCTAAGGTCAAGGGGGACAGACCTTCCAGTCGGCGGGGAACTCCTTGCAGCCTTGGACGGACGAGCTGGTCTGGGCCGCCGTCGATGCCTGGCGCTGGAAACCACCCAGCTCCCAGACGGTCCGGCTCCACGACTACGAGCTGGTGGTCACGCCGGGGTCGTCGGCGCTCAACTTCGCCTATGGGTTCCGGGTTGAGCCGGAGTCCCGGACCGACCAGGTCCTTCGCGACCTTCGGGCTCGGGTGGAGTCCATG
>JASHTC010000032.1 GCA_030040755.1 Thermoplasmata archaeon
AGCGCGACCTCGGAGGTACCGTTGAACTCCGACGGGTACAACCACAGGGCCGCGAGCACGGCGAACGCGGGGACGGCGCCGACGGCCCACGCGGCGGAGAACCGAAGGTATCGTTCGACCGGAGCAGGGGGCGGGGGCGAGCCGGCCGACAAGATCCTTCCCGGATCCGCCATGCGGGGCTGCCCACCGAGGCAGGCCATATTAGCGGACGGGCTCGCTCGGAGGGGGCGTCGCTCGCAGGTACGAACGGGAGGCTGAGGTGGACGAGATGGAGCTCCCCGGGGAGTTAACCCCGCCCAGCGCGCCGCCCGGTGCCGTGCTCCCGCCCGGTCCCGTCCCGGGGGCCGACGTGGAGGCACCACCGGGTCATCCTCGGTCCGGGTTTCGCTCGGTCCTCGCGAACCGCCGGTATCTCCTCTTCGAGGCCTCGGTCATCGCCGCCACCACGGGCTATTCGGTCTATGCGGTCTCGATCCCGTGGTTGGCGTTCGAGAACTCGCGCTCCCTGCTCGTGGTCGGGCTCGTGCTCTTCGTCGAGCTCGGGGTCTACTCCCTGACGTTCCTGGCCGCCCCGGTGGTCGACCGGGTCGCCGACAAGCGGACGATCCTCGTGGTCGGGTTCCCGGTTCAGGCCGGGGCGGCCCTCACGCTCGCGGTCGCGGCCGCCCGGGGGGACCTCCAGCTCCCCCTCCTCCTGGGGCTCGTCGGTCTGCTGGCGGTCGTGTGGGACTTCGAGTGGGCCGCGTTCCAGGTCGCCCCGCGTCTCCTCCTCACGAAGGACGAGCTGTTCGCCGCGGGAGGGATCTCGAGCGCGCTCGGAGGGGGCGCCACCATCGGCGGGTACGCGGCCGGCGCCGGGTTCATCCTTCTGGCCGGTCCCGCCACGAGCGGGTACCTGTACGCCGGACTGCTGCTCGTCGCCGTGGGCCTCGCCTCGGTGGTCCCCTTGCGCGGGCCGCGGTCGAAGGAGCGCAGCTACCTCGGGGGGTTCCGGGAGGGCTGGGAGTACCTGCGGTCGGCCGAAGGACGGCCGTTGCTCCAACTCGGGGTATTGGACGCCGTGGTCGGGTTCATCTCGACGGCGCCCCCCGTCCTCGTGACGGTCTTCGCGGACCGGTCGTTCCCTGACCCGGGGCTCGCCTACGGGATCCTCTTCACCTCGTTCGTGGTCGGCGGGGTTGCGGTCGACCTGTCGCTCGGCTACCTCAACCCACGGGGTCGGGTCGGGCTGGTGCTCGTCGGCGGACTCGCGGCCGCGGCGGCGGCGCTCGCCCTCGTGGGGCACGCTCCTCCCTCCCTCGGGGGGACCGCGGCCGTCTGGGTGCTGGCCGGGGGAGCGCTGGGCGCGTACTCGTCCGGCAAGGTCACGTTCGAGTGGGGGTTCATCCCGCGCGACCGGCTCGCCCGGGTCACGAGCAACCTGTACACCTTCCCCGGGGTCTCCGGCGCGGTCGGGGCGATCGTCCTCGGCCTCCTCGCGTCGAGCCTTTCCGGACTCGTGGTCGCGGAGGTCGTCGCCGGCGTGCTCGGGGCCGCCGTCGTGCTCGCCCTCGCCTTGCCGGCGGTCCGCCGCTTCTCGTTCTGACCTCGATGGCGGCTAAGTATTCGGGCCCCGTGGCGCCCGCCCGGATGGGACCGACGTGACGGCTCCGCAAGGACCGCTCCGGACCCCGGCATCGTCGACGGGCCCGTCTGCGGTGCCCCCCGAGCGGCCGACCGGGCGGAGCCGTTGGCCCTTCCGTTGGACCGCCTGGGCGCTGTCGGTCACCGCGTTCGGGGCCGGACTCCCCACGCCCATCTACTCGATCTACGAGCGGGAGTTCCACTTCTCCCCCGCCGTCCTCGGGGTCGTATTCGGCGCCTACACCGCGGGGGTGTTCCTCACCATGTTCGTGGTGGCCCCCCTCTCGGACGCGTGGGGGCGGAAGCCCGTCCTCTACGTGGGGATGGCCCTCACCGCGCTCAGCGGCGTGGTGTTCCTCGTCGCGTCGGGGGTGCTCGTGCTCGCTCTGGCCCGCGTCGTCTCGGGGCTCGCCGTCGGGGCGACGACGAGCACCGCGACCGCCGCGATGGCCGGTCTCGAGCCGAGGGGCGACCAGCACCACGTCGCTCGGGTCGCCGTAGCCGCCAACTTCGGAGGGGTCGCCAGCGGGGTCCTCCTCAGCGGACTCTGGGTGGAGTACGGGCCCGACCCGACGCACCTGGTCTTCCTCGCGCTGGTCGCCGCGGCCCTGCTCGGGGTCGCGGCCATCGCCGTGACCCCGGAGACAGTGGCGGCACCGGACCGCCGGCAGCCGGTCAAGGTCCGGCGACTTCGGATTCCCCCGGACGAGCGGGTGCCGTTCTGGGTGTCGGCCGGCGCGCTGGCGGCATGCTACTCGATCTACGGGCTGTTCGGGGCGCTCGCGCCGTCGTTCCTCCGGGTGGGGCTCCACGTCGATAACTACGCCGAGGCCGCCGGGTTCGTCTCGGTCATGTTCGGGATGGCGGCGGTCGTCCAGCTCGGGCTCGGGCAGGTGCGGGACCGTCGGGCGCTCCTGATCGGGCTCCCGGTGCTCGTGCTCGGGATCGGGGCATTTGTGCTCTCGCTCCCCCTGAGCTCGGTCCCCCTCCTGGTCGCGGGGGCCGCCGTGGTGGGCACGGGCGTCGGCTTCGCCTACATGGGGAGCGTCACCCTCATCGACCGGATCGCCCCGGCCGAAATCCGGTCGGAGATCCTGTCGGCGTTCTACCTCGCCGGATACCTCGCGCTCGCCGTCCCTACCATCGGAGTCGCGGTCGTGCTCGACCGCGTCGGCCTCGACGCCGCGGGCCTCGGCTTCGGGGCCGTGCTCGGGGTCGTCGTCGTCGTCCTGTATTTCGTGCTCCGACGGACCCCCACGCCTCCGGGCGGAGAGGGACGACCCCGAGCCGCGCGGTGAACGGCGGAGGGCCGCGGCGTTATCTAGCGCGCCCTTCTGCCGGACCGATGCCCGGCGTCGAACCCCGCGGGTTTGCTCTGGTGCCGGGTGGAAAGTTGTACTTCGAACGTGTCGGAGCGGGACCGGCGTTGGTGCTCGTCCACTCGGCGTTCCTCGACTGCCGGGAGTGGGACCCGCAGATGGTGTCGTTCGCCCGCACCCACACCGTGATCCGGTACGACGTGCGCGGCCAAGGCCGGTCGCTGGGAGAACGGGCCGGGGCCTCCGACGGGGAAGACCTGACGGCGCTCCTGAACCACTTGGAGCTGCGGCAGGCCTTCGTCCTAGGGAACTCGAACGGGGCCCGGATCGCCGCCGAATTCGCGGCCGGTTTTCCGGACCGTACCTTGGGGCTGGTCCTCGTGGCGGGCGGCCCCCACGACCTCGACCCGACCCCGGAGGAGGAGGCCCGCTTCCTGGACTCGATGGACCAGGAGCGGCAGCTGCTCGAGCTCATGCAGGCGGGTCGCAAGCCCGAAGCGGTCGAGCTGATCCTCGACATCTGGGCTCCCCAGGTCCCCGACGCCGAGCGGGTCCGTCTCCGGGGGATCACCGCCGACAACTACGACCGGTTTGTCGAGTTCATGACGAGCCGTTCCCCCCCCGGGCGTCCCCCGGTGTACCCGGTCGCTGCGCGCCTCCGCGAGGGGGGCACCCCGATCCTCTCGATCGCGGGTGCCCACGACAATCCTGCCCTCAACATGATGATCAGCCGGTTCGCCTCCGAGACCCCGAGCGCCCGGTATTTCGAGCTCGCCGACGGCGACCACACGCCCAGCCTCTCGGCCGGCGCGGAGTTCGAGCGCCGGGTCACCGACTTCCTGTCGGTGGTCGAGCGCGGCGGCGCCTGGCCCCCTCCCGCGGCCGAACGGTAGACGGGGGTCCGGAGGCGCGGCCGCTAGGGCCCCCGAATCCTTCGGACGAGCCGGTCGGGAGCGGTGACGAGGACCCGCTCGAGGCGGGTCGGGGGCACGCCGGCTCCGAGGGCGATCTTCCGTGCCATCTCGAGCGGGATCAGCTGGTCGACCGCGTGGGCGTCCGAATCGACGACGAGCTCTGCGCCCGCCCTCAGCGCCTCACGGACGACGTGGCCGTTGGTGAGGGAGTGCACCCGGCGGCCGGAGATCTCGAGGGCGACCGAGTTGGCCCGGGCGAGCGCCGCGTCGCCGGGCGCGAGGAGTCCGGGATGAGCGAGCACGTCCACCGCCCCGGATTCGAGGGCGGCTCGGTTCGTCCCGGGAGGGACGGGCTCCATGAGGGTCTCTCCGTGCACGATCACGATCTCGGCACCGGCCCTCCTCGCAGCGCGAGCCACCGTCGCGATCCGTCGAGGCGGGAGCCGCGTCAGCTCGACGCCGACGATCGGCACGATTCCCCCTCCCTCGAGGGCCCGGGCTTCGCGACGGAGACGGTCCAAGAGCGGCGCCGGGTCCTCGAGCGAGAGATGGTCCGTGAGGGCGAGCGCCCGATGGGCCAGCGCCTCCGCCCCCTCCCACATCGCGCGGGGGGAGGCGACCCCGTCGGAGAGGAGGGAGTGCGAGTGGAAGTCCGCGCGACGGCGGTCTCCCGGTTCCCGGGCTTGAGCCATGCCCGGAAGAGGACCGGCGGGGCTTAACCCCGGCTGCGGCGGGGGGCCGCTCGCCCGTCCCTCCCGGAGGTCCGGTCCCTCCGACGGGGGCCCGCGGTCATGCTCCGGGCGCGTGGCTTCGGCTCTTCCGTGCCGACTTCTCCTGCGCGAGGGTCGATGGCCTCTCCTCCCGCGGGAGGAAGGTGAAGAACCGTCGATCGGGGCGGAACCGTCGCGGGGCGGCCGTGAGGCGGTGGACCCCGACCGAGGCGGTCGTCCGGGGGATCGTAACGAACGAGACCTCCGAGAAGCCCTCCTCGCGGAACCAGCGTCGGATCGTCGGCGTCAGGTCCGGCTCGAACCGACCCCGCGTCCAGATCACGGTGGCGTGCGGGGCGCACAGTTCGGGGAGGCCGTGGATGGTGGCGCGCACGTCCTCGTCGGTGATGTTGCCGAACACCCCGCAGGCCAGGAGCAGGTCGGCCGGCACCGCCCCAGCGTAGGCCGAGGCGACCGAGGCGTCCCCCACGACGAACTCGACGCGGGTTAGGCCCTGGCGCGCCGCTTCCTGGCGGCCGGCGGCCACCAGTTCCGGTGTCAGGTCCACCAGTCGTGCCCGTATGTCC
>JASHTC010000007.1 GCA_030040755.1 Thermoplasmata archaeon
GTGGTCGGGTCGCCGGAGCACCTTCCCGTGACCGAGACGACCCCCCCCCGCCCGACCCACGAGTATGCGCGGCAGAAGGCGGAGGGCGAGCGGATCGTCGCGCGGCTCGCGGGGACCGGGGCCGCCGCCGCCGTCGTCCTCCGGATGAGCAACGTCTACGGGGATTATCGTTCGGGGAGCCGAAGAGTCGAGAAGGGGAACGTCATCACCCTCTTCGCCCAGCAGGCGGCCGAGGGGCGGCTCCGGGTCAACGCCCCGGGCACCCAGCGGCGGAACTTCATCCACGTGGAGGACGTCTTCGCCCACTGGCTCGGAGCCCTCCGGTTCGTCCGAGCCCATCCGGAGCCCCGCCCCCATCTGTTCAACTGTGCGAGCCCCGAGGCATATTCCGTCCTCGAGGTCGCCGACAAGGTCGTCCGGGCGTGGCGAACCGCGCGACCCCAGGATCCGGTCCCGTCCGTCGACGTAGTGCCGAATCCCCGGGCCGCGATCGAACTCATCGACTCCGAGTTCTCGGTCAGCCGCGCCGAGACCGAGCGCCAGCTCGGCGTGCGTTGCGAACGCACCGTGGACGACACCTTGGCGCAGCTCGTCGCCTCTTCGTAGGGCTCTCTCCGCCCGTCCTGACCCCGCGCGCGCCCGGGTGGCGGCCCTCCGAATGGCGCCTCGCGACGTCGGCCTCCCCCCACGGCGGGGCGAAGGCGATCTAGACGGCCCCGCCGTCGCCTTGCCTCTCCGGGCCGGAAGGGGATGGGGGCGCGGGCCCGCGCCGTCCGGAGCCTACAGCAGGCCGTTCCCCTGGACCTCGTAGTAGGCGCCGATCCCGCCCGTCACCACGTTGGTGCTGATCGAGGCGGGGGCGATCCACGGTGCGTAACTGTCCACCAAGGTCTCCTGGAACTGGTACAGGTACAGCGCCAGGTTGTTGGCGATGTGCGAGGCCAGGTTGTAGTAGAGCACCCGCTCGGGTCCGACCGGCAGCGCGCCCGCATACTCGTTGGCCCAGGTCATGACCCCGTAGGCAGTCCCCTGGCAGTACTGGGGGACGCCGAACTGGCTCGCCCAGTAACTCAGGTTCGCAAACGTGTCCCCGCCGGGGCACTGGGCATTCACGACGCTGTCGTTCGTGAACGCCTGCTCGACCGCGTCGGGCGCGGTGTAGGTCGCGTTCGGCAGGTACATCGGCGCGACGTAGTCCGTCGGGTCGGGGTAATCCGGCGCCCAACCGAGGGCGAAGATCGGCAGTGGGTTCGTGTAGGCGGTCGAGCTCTCGGCATAGATCACGAGCTGGGAGAACGAGAGGTCGACCTCGGTGAACGAGATCCGGCCGCCGGTCAACGTGCTGACCCATTGCTCCCAGATCGGGTAGGCCCCGTTCTGCTGCGTGTCGCCTTCCTCTCCGCCCACCGGGAAGGTACACGGATTGCTCGTCGTACACTGCGCGAGGAGGGGGTCGTAGTACGGACTACTCGGGTCGTTGGCCTGAGCCCACCACCACGCTGCCCCACCGACATCGGCCGGGTTGGTATTCGGCTGACCCGCCGGCCAGGTCACGTTCGACGGGTAGTAGTTGCCCATGAACTGAGGGATGGCCCCTCCGTAGTTGATCCCGCCCACGATCCCGTCGATGGTGATCACCTGCTGCAGGTCCTGGGTGTACGGGAACGCGTTCACCAGGAACTGACGCAAGCCGACGTACGAGAAGAAGTTGCTCGCACCGGAATAGTTGCCGGGGATGTGGACGGGCCCGGTGTAGTACTGGTCGATCATCTTGGTGTTGACCTCGAGGTTGATGGGGTTGAAGAAAATATTGATCGTCGGGAGGGTGAGGATGCCGATCTTGCCGGTCGCCTCCAGGTTCAGCATCGTCGCGGTATCCGGGGTCTGGATCACGGCGAAGTCCGCCTGGCCCTGGATGTACTCCTGGATGCCCACCTGATCGGACGGCTCCCAGAAGATGTTCACGGTGTGGGCGTATTGGCCGGCCGCGGGCATGCACCAGGAATCGGACGCGCAGTTCGGCTGGGCGTAGGCCGGGTTCGCCTCGAGCACATAGCCGACCCCCCGGGTCAGGCTCGCGAGGTAGTACGGGCCCGAGCCGACCGCGGTGAACCGGGTGTCGGAGAACACGTTCGGCGTGTTGATGGCGTTCGCCTGGAAGGCATCCCACGCCGTGAACCCCGCCGAGCCCTCCAGAGTGATCGAAGCCAGGTAGGCCGCCCAGTAGGAGTTGTTCGTCGACTCCCGGTCCGCAACCGTGGGCGCGTTCGTGTCCGGCAGCAGGCACGGACCGTCCCCGTCCGTCGCGCTAGTGACGAACCCCGGCGGACCCGCCCCCATGTAGCCGAACCATCCGCAGGGCACGATCCCCGCGCCCAGGTTGACGGACACGAGCTCGAGGAAGAACGGCCAGTCGTTCCCGCCGCCGCTCGCGTTGAACGTGATGCATCCGTGCTCCGACGTGATCGCGGCGGCGGGGCAGTAGGTGCTGTCGTTGATGAACATCGAGGCCAAGATGTTGGCCCCGGTGTTGTTGAACACGTCGTGGAACCCGCCGTCGAAGGTCGCCGACCCAGCCGAGAGGAGGGACTGCGCCTGGATCCATCCCGGGTTCGAACCGAAGAACGGCGTGATCGAGAATGCCAGGGTCCGGGCGAAGGAATCCATGACGTCCGTGGGATAGACGCCCCACGAGGTCGTGGTGGAGGGGTCGTAGAAGTTCGCGTTCTTGTCGATCACGAACGTCCAGTACTCCGGAAGGCAGGTGGCGTTCTGGGGAGAGGGGTTGCACGGCGCCCCGCCGCTGGAGAAGTTGCCGTCCGTGACCAGGCTCGAGCCGTAGAGGCTCTGGCACTGGGCCGTGCCGGGCACGCAGGTCGATAGCTGCGGCAGGAAGGTCGCGGTGGAGCTGCCGTTGTACGTGACCAGGGTCTGGTAGACGTTCGAGATGACCTCCGCGCCGACGGACTCATAGTCGACGGCCGGGTCGACGCTGGTCGCCCCGCCGGGGACAACCTCATAGTTGTCGATCGTCCCCGGGTGCGGGTCGGTCACGGGGTGCGTTGCGAAGGTGCTGCACGAGCCGCATCCGGTGGCGTAGCCGGCCAAGATGGAGGAGACGTAGATGCCCCAGGTGTAGTTCTGGTAGACCACCGCGTGGGTGAGGCTGTTCTCGACCGGCCCCACCGCGGTAATCTGATACGCCCCCGCCGTCGCGACCGCCAGCGTGCCCGCGACGCCGCTCGTGTCCCCGCTCGGGGTGGTCGTGGTGAGCGTACCGCCGGAGGAGATGAGGGTCGGCGGCTGGGCCACCCAGGCCGTGTCCGAGGGCGGGCCCGTGACGGTGAGATTCACCGTGAACGTCCCCGGCCCCGTGAGCCACGGCTCGTTGAAGGAGGTGGACCGGGTGCCGTTCAACAGGGTCGCCGAAACGCTCGGGTAGAGCCCGGACGTGGTCGTGGTGATCGAGGGGGTGACCTCGATCGGGAACAGGTATCCCGTCCCAATGTGGGTCGTCGTACCGACCAGGGCCGACCCAGAGATCGCATAGGTTCCGAGCGTCGTGTAAACGTGAGTCAGGAGCGGGCTGGTCGAGGTGTTGACCGCACCGTCTCCCCAGTTGACCGTCCAGGTGTTGACGGACTCGTGGCCCGAGACCGACAGCGAGGCGGGAACGCTCGTTCCCTGCGCGACATGACCGATCGTTTCGCCATATCCCGCTTGATACGGAACCGTCAGAATCACGTCATTCGGGTTCGGCGGTGGGGATTGATTCTTACAGTAGGCCGAGGTCTCCGGCTGGCACGTCGTGGTCGAACCGGTCGAGGTGTGGCCCGCAGTAGACGAGGGCGCCACCGCGTTCAGCCCGAAATATCCCCCGGCGCCGACCACGACGATGACCACGATCAGGATCGCGGCCGCCGCTGCCGTCGAAGCCCCCTTCCGACCGGCCCACCGCTGGGGTGAAACCGGAGCCTCCTCTTCCCCCTGCATGCCTTCGACTCCCCCGTGCGAGGGTCTGGCAGGCGAGCCCACGGTCGGTATTTATACCATTAGAAATGGGACGACTCGGGCCCCGCCGGGCGAATCCGCGGGGGCCGACCGGCACCGGACGCGGGGGGCCGGCCCGGCTCCGGGGCGGGGGTCGGCGGCCGGGGCCGCGTTCCCGGCACCGAGACAGTGGGGCTGCCCGAGCCCGTTGGCATCGGGGGCCCCGCGCTCGTCTTCTGAGACGTCGCGAGCGGCTCAGGCGTCGAGTGCTGGATGCTCTGCATCGCACGTCCCTCGCGAGGGGAGGGACGGGCGATGCCGGGTCGTATTTTGGGCTCTTCGCTGGTTTGCGGTGCGGGGAATCGGGTGAGATCATCGTGTCAAGGTGGCAGCACTTCCCGAACACGGCGCGGAGCCCCGGGGTCGTTCGATTTGGAAGTCGTTCGTTGACTCCCAACCAACCTCCCCACGATGGAAAGTGACAACTTGAGCCGGGGACTACGGTTGCGAGGGATCTCAGATGACGGGGCGAAGGTCGTTCCGGCACCTCGAATTGTTTTGGAGGTTCGCGGTCATCGCCGTCGCGCTGGGGGCGACGGCTATACTTCTTACCGTTTGGGTACTGGAAACTCCCGGATGGACTACTACCACTGTCAAGCTGCCTCGGTACGGCGTTGAGAACTGCTACTTCATCAACTCTACAAAGAACGCCGACCGGTTTTGCCTTGACGCCACATCCGAGTCGGCGGGTTTTGTCCTGCATGGCACATTCGATCACGGGCCCGGAACCAGCGCCTCGCCATTCGCTTTGGGCGGAGGGGGACCGTGCCTAACTTGCACAACGGTTATCTGGACGTCACCCGACGGAACTGGTCGGCTGTGGTGGCCAGTCGAAACCGATGCTACCGGGCTCAACGGTACGATTGGGGCGCTGAACTAGAACCCCCTTCGAACTGGGGGTGGAGTTCAGCCAGGCTTTCTGTCGAGCAGTTGTCCGTTCGCGATGAAAGTGTTGACGCCCGAGGTCACGACGTCGTAGACGAGCTGCGAGTGGTGAGAGATGGACAAACATGTAATCTCGGTCCAGCCGCCATCGAGTGGATTGAACATGTAATCTCCGACTCGGAGGTTGTCCGGATTCACGACCCACCCCTCGAAGGTCGTGTTCCAAATGTAGACTGGCTGGTCGGTAGCCGTCAGAACTAGTAGGCCGTGGTTCATGTCAATCAAGGGTTCCGAGTAGGTAGAGTTGAGTCCGATCAGCGTGAGATTCACAACCTGCCCCGACGTGAGGTTGAATCCGATTACCGCCTGACCAATGTGCAGATTATTCCCCGGGCCGGGCGGTCGGCCCAGTACCGGCAGACCGGGGGACTGGCGCACCGGCCGAGAATGCGCTTGCAGGCATGGCGGGCTCGTGAACGACGCGTGGATCGCGCAGGCTAGCCGCTGCGATCGCTTCGCCGCTAGGGTCTGGCACCCCGGCCTGCCTTCCGCCCCTTGGTTGCACTGACCTGCCCGCAGAGCTGAATTTGAATAGCTTATAGGATGGGGCTGCCCGAATTTGAATCGGGGTCCCGGGCTCCCAAAGCCCGAAGGATGGACCAGTAGAGCGAGCGGAGGTTCCTGCCTCGAACCCGTAGCTACCCCACAGCCCCGCATCCGCGGCTAGACGGCGTCGACCCGTTTCAACGTTCGGCCGATGAGGCACTCCGCTGGGCTCGGGTCGACCCGCTCGATCCGGTAGTGCTGCTTCGGTGGGAGGGCCGGGCCGGCGCAGTCCCACCAGTTCGGGCAGTCGAGCCGCCGGCACGGGAACCGACCGACGTCCACGGAGCTGCCCACCACGGCGCCTTGGGCGTCGACCAACAGGGTGCGCGGGACCGCCTTGACCTCGACGACGTGCGCGTCGCTCTCCTGGAGGGCGCACGGATGCTTGACCGACCGGACCTTCGTGACCGTGTACTTTCGTCCCACGTCGAGGGTCAGGCAGGCGTGGCGGTACGGGCAAGTACGGCAGACCGTCGCCCCGCCCTGGTAGATGAATTCGAACCCCTCGCGCGCCTCGTTGAGGCCGATCAGCGTGATGTCCGCCATACTACCCGACCACTCCCGTGACGTTGGCCAAGCGCTCCGCCGCCTCTCGGGCGAGCCCCCCGTCCCCGAGGATGGTGTACCGCTCGGGTCGGATCGAGTGCGCCTGGACGAGCGCGTTGACGACCTCCTCCGACGTCACCCCGAGCTCGCGGGCCGTGGTGGGGGCCCCGATTGTGTGGAGCGCGGTCTTGAGTCGCCGCCAGTCGCCGCCGTGCAGGTACATCATCATGATCGCCCCCACGCCGCACTGCTCTCCGTGCAGGCTGGGGTGCTCGCTCACATGGTCGAGCGCATGGCTGAAGAGATGCTCGCTCCCGGAACACGGGCGCGAGGAGCCGGCGACGCTCATCGCGATACCGGCGACCAGGATCGGTCGGATGGCGATCCAGACCGACTCCTCGAGGTTCGGCTTGATGGACGAGGCGTGGTCGATGATCTCCTGGGCCGCGTACTCCGACAGGGTCGCCGCGGTGCTGGAGAACTCCTCGTTGCGCAAGCGCACCGCCAGTCGCCAGTCGAGGACGGCAGTCACGTTCGAGATGACGTCCGCGCACCCGGAGGCGAGGAGCCGGAAAGGCGCCTTGACGATCAGGTCGGTGTCGGCGATGACGCCCACCGGCACCGCCGCTTCGATGCTGGTGGTGGTCGAGCTCCCGTGCAGGGAGGCCCGCGGCGAGGAGATCCCGTCGTGGGCCGCGGAGGTCGGGAGGCTTACGAAAGGGATGCCCAGCCGCGCGGCCACCACCTTGGTGATGTCGATCTTGCTGCCCCCGCCCACGCCGACGAGGAAGCGGGCCCCGAGCCGCCGCGCCTCCTTCTCGACCCGGCCGACCTCCGCCTCCGTCGCTTCCCGGGCGATGAGGACGTTGACGTCGAACTTCGACTCGCGCAGGATCTCCGCCGCTCGGTTCCCCGCCAACTCCGACGTCTTCGGGCCGGTGATGACGAGCCCCCGGTCGGCGAACCCGAACTGACGGCACGTCGAGCCGAGGTCGGTGATGACCCCGTGACCGACCAGGACGACCCGCGGGAAGACCATTCCTCGGGCCTTGCCGAACGGGAAGTCCTGGCCCGTCGGCAGCATCTGCGGCCGCCCGTTGGCTCCTGACATCCTCGAGAGCGCCGAGGAGAGAAGGGCCCTCTTTAGCCTTCCGAAGCTCGGGCGCCGCTCATCGACCCGGTGCGTCGCCCCAGAGGACCTTGTGTTCCTGGAGCATGACGCGGACGTCCAAGTGGTCGGTCAGGACCCAGTCGGCGAGCCGACCTGCGTCCGTACCCCAGACGGGCTGGAAGAGGAGGGAGGCGGGCCCGCGGTACTGGCGCAGGACCCGCTTGGCGTACTGATAGTCCGTCCGGTCCCCGATGACGAACTTGATCACATCCCCCGCCCGGAGGAGGGGGAGATTCGCCCACCGGTTCCGAGACTCCATCCGGGAGCTCGGGCACTTCACATCGACGCTGAGCACTACCTTCGGCAGGTCTAGGAACGGGCCGACGTCGAGCGAGCCCCCGGTCTCGATCACGGTAGTCACCCCCCGCTCGGAGAGGCGGCGAACGAGCTCCACGGACTCCCGCTGCAAGAGAGGTTCGCCGCCGGTGAGGCAGACATGGTGGGTCTCATTCCGCGCGACCTCGCGGAGGAGGGAAGGGATGGAGCGCTCGCGCCCCGGTCCGAACGAGTAGGTCGTGTCGCACCAGGCGCATCGCAGGTTGCACCGGGCGGTCCGGATGAACGTGGTGCGCACGCCGGTCAGGGGACCCTCCCCTTGGATCGAATGGAACACCTCGATGATGCGCACGGCCGCTCATTCCGGTCCTCGGGTAATTAGGCTTCGGACCATACCGGGGCTCCCTCCTGCCTCGCCGGAACCCATGGAAGAGAAAGGGGCCGGAGGCATGGCGAGCGGGGGTCGCACGGTGGGTCGGTTCGAGTCGCAATTGAGCGAGGTCGACCCGGGGTTCGCCACGCTCCTCGCCCGGGTCCCCCCGCAGGACACGCCGCCGCTCCCTGCCGATTGGCTCCGATGCGAGATGCTCGAGCGGTTCCAGGTCCTGCGCGGCGTGCCGGTCCCGGAGGGAGGACGGGTCCTCGAGGTGGGGGCCGGGGGTCACGCCCTCACGACGGTCCCGCTCGCCTTCCGGGTCGGCGCGCGAGGGCGGGTGGTGGCCGCGGAGCGAGCCCGCTGGGGGATCTTCCGCCAGGTCGTCAACGCGGTCCGGTTGGGGGCGCGTGTCGTCCCGGTCGCCTGTGACGCTCGGCGGCTGCCCTTCGCCTCGGACAGCTTCGACCTGGCAGCCTGCGTTCACGCGGTCCGCTCGCTTCGGAGCGAGAGCGGCATGCTCGCGATATTCCGGGAGATGCTCCGAGTGGCGCCGGGCATCGTGCTCGCGGAGTCGTTGCCGGAGGCCCGGAGCGATGCCCAACGGGCCCACTTAGCGATGTACGACCTGCGGGAGGACCTCTTCGCGGCGACCGGTGGCGCCCCGGACGACCTGCATTACCTTCCGATGGATCGCCTCGTGCGACTGGCGGAACGCGCGGGGGCCTCCGTCGTTGAGGCCCGAGTGCTCGACATCGACCTTCCCCACGCCCTCGCCTACATCCCGCGGGAGTACTTTGACCAGATCCCGGGGCCGGCCCAGCGGGAGGAGATGCTGCGCCGATGGGAGCGCGCGGACGAGCTCCGCCGGCGGTACGGGACGGACCATCCCCCGGTCGGCCGCGTGCTCGCGGTCCGCCCGGGCCCCCGGGGGGAGGCCGTCCGAAGGGACGCCCCTCCTCCTGGGCCCGCACGGCGGGTCCCGGCCGGCAGGGCTCGCGGGGTGCCCCGCAGCATCCAAATAGGGTAACGGGGTCGAACTCCCCCGATGGAGGTCCGCGACGACGCTCGGTGGCAGGAGGCGTGGGCCGGTGCCGCGCTCGGGCGCGCGCAGCGGGTCCCGGGCCGTCGCAAGTTCTTCGCGCTCGTGGCGTATCCGGGCACCAGCGGCTTCCTCCACGTCGGGCATCTGCGGGGCTACGCCTACCTCGACGCGATGCACCGGTATCAGCGCATGTCGGGGGCCCAGGTGTTCCTGCCGTTCGGCGTCCACGCTTCCGGCCTGCCCGCGGTCACCTGGTCGCAGCGGGTCCGGGAGCGAGAGTCCCCGACGGTCGCCCAACTCCAAGAACGGGGCGTGGATGAGGCCGCGATGGCCCGGCTCGAGGACCCGGAGGAGGCCGCGAGATTCCTGGGCCAGGAGTACCTTCGGGTGCTGCGCCGGTTCGGCGTGCTGGTCGACGAGCTCAGCTACCTGACCACGGTGGACGAGGACTACCGGGCCTTCATCCGCTGGCAGTTCCACGCGCTCCACGACGCGGGGGCCCTCGTGCAGGGCTCGTACTTCGCCTCGGTCTGTCCGGCGTGCGGTCCCGTGGCCGTCGACCCGTCGGAGACCGACCTCTCGGCGGGCGGAGAGGCCGAAGTCATCCACTTCACGACGGTCCCCTTCCGGCTCGAGGACGGACGCGTGCTCCTCGCCGCGACCCTCCGGCCCGAGACGGTCTACGGGGTGACGAACCTCTGGGT